>CAKUXT010000088.1 GCA_934700375.1 uncultured Bacilli bacterium
AGGGATGGCGCCCTTTTTTGTTCCTGGATTCCGGAATCCAGGAACAAAAGGGTTACACATAAATTATTCTAGTTCCTTCTTTCTTAAAATTTTCTTAATCTCTTAGGACAAAGAAGTTTATACTATCACTATGCAAATACTGAAAAAGCACTTTACTTTACCTTATCTGTTCACTGCCTTTGTCGTCTTTATCGGCGGATTCCTTGAACTTTATTCAATTAAGACAAGAGGAATCTTCTGTGCGATGCAGACTGGCAATCTTCTTAATATCTTTGTCGCTGTCTCTTCAGGTCAAGGACATATCGCTTTGCTTTCATTGATGGTACTTATCACATTCCTTCTTGGCTGTTTTCTTTCCCAGCTTATGAAAAGAGCATTCCTTGATCAATGCTGCGAAAAATACTATTATGCAACAGTATTGGTCATTGAATCTCTTCTTCTTATACCGACCTTCTTCATTCCGATTGAAAAATCAGGTGTCACGAATGGCGGAACGCTGAATATCTATGATGTCATTGTCGATTGTTTTCTTGCCTTATATGGTTCTCTTCATTTCATTGCCTTCCATGAAGAAAACCATCATAGCTATACGCCGACCATGATGACAAATATGATGAAAAACGTAGTCATACATCTAGCTGATGGCATCCACGACAAAAACAAAGAGGAACTCTCTTCTTCCTTATCCTATTTTCTCCTTGTTCTGTGCTTCATTTTAGGAGCGATGACTTTCTATCTTCTCTTCCACTATCTTCCCGGTGATATCAAAAACACAATTTTGCAGTATATTCTTTCCTTTATCATACTTTTGAATCTTTTGTTGATTCCTTTTTCCTTTGTTGTCTATAAGAGAGAGCATAGAGAAGACTGATTTCATTTTAGACTTGTAAAATCCCTTCCCCTATTCTAGAATAGGGGCCTTAAGGAATAATAGATCCATGAAAAACAATGCAATGCGTTTTGCCCGCGATTTTTTATTTATCAATCTTGTTTCCTTTACCGGGGCATGCATCATCTTCTTGTTCCAGCTCTTGATCAATAAGGTCAAAGAGCTTGTTTTTCTGCCTATTAAAACGACTCCTATCAATATACTGATCTATCTTCTTTTTATATTGTTGGTCAGTTTTATTGAATACATCTTGTTAAAGAAGAAGTCACATATCAGAAAAAGACTGAATTATGCTGACTTCTTATCAAGACATCGAATGCTTGATTCTGTCATTGAAGTCATCGAAAGCATTTTCTGCTGTCTTCTCACCTTCATGATCGCACTTCCTTTAGGAAGCGAAGGGCCAAGCGTCTATGTCGGATTCATGGTAGAGAACTTCTTCTGTCT
Organism: uncultured Bacilli bacterium; assembly: GCA_934700375.1. Taxonomy (GTDB): domain Bacteria; phylum Bacillota_I; class Bacilli_A; order RFN20; family CAG-288; genus Enterosoma. The sequence continues at coordinate 1,337 of CAKUXT010000088.1, forward strand.
TCTGTTCTATAAGAGAGAGACGACACTGGCTCATAACCATTTCGGTTCTATGATGGGTTACTCCTTGGCCTTCCTTAATCCCTTAGCGGGTTTCTTCTTCTATTTTGAAAAGAAGAACAGAAGAGGAACATCAAAGAGAATGTTCTATCAGATGTATCTTCTTATCACTTCTTTTGCTTGGATTCTTTTATGGAGATATCTCTATGGAATCAAGGATTTCTATCATTATTCCTTATATAATCCTAATCTTACTTTCTTCTCCCAGAGAAGATTCGATTTCCTGATCTTTGCAATACCGCTCATCACCATGCTTCTTTCCTTCTTCTATAAAAGGTGCATTCTAGGCCTTGCCTATTTTGTCAAAGCCAATGACCGCTCTGAAGTTGCATTCTCACTGATTATGACAATCATGACCGTCCTTCCTTTGAAGTTCACAGGCATGTATTCCTATTTAGGATTTGCGGATGAGATCTTCATCTCGACAGAGAAACTTCTCTTTGAAGGAACACTGTTGTTCTTCTTCATCCGTTTCTTCTGGACGATCTTCTCCAATGATATCTATTACCAGGGCGGACACGTCATCCCGACCTTCGTCGTCGGTGGAAGCATCGGTATGGTCATCGCTTCTCTGTTCAGTCAGTTCTATCCGCTGACAAGAGAGGATCAGTCCTTGATCATCGTTCTTGCCGCTTTATCTTTCTTTGCATCTGTTACAATGAACTTCCTGACGACTCTCTCCTTATGTCTATCCTTCGGTCCTGAGAAAGTCCTGATTCCATATATGATTGTCCCTTTATCAATGATCTATATCACTTCAAAACTCTTCCATCGTCCTTCTCTTCCTGAATTATTGGTGCATGTGAAAAACATCAACAATGAAGTGAAGCGTTCTATCCGTTACTATAAGGCAGTCACAAAGAAGCATTAGTCTTCTCTGAAATATGCTTTCAGTCTTTCCTCTGCTTCTTTCTTCTCTTTATTATCGCTGTTGTCTTCGTAATTGAAATACCAATGGTTCAATAAAAGATAGTATCTCTTTTCCTTATCCAGATAGAGTATCTTTTTGGGGGGAACTTGTTTTTTGATGCGGTATTCTTTTGTAAGGAAGTTACACTCATCATCAATAGAAGAATAGAGGATATGATCGTTATAGATATTCTGAATGACCTGATAGGGAGTATAGATGCAGTTCAATGGTCTGATATCATGGATTAGACAGCATTCTTCTGTCCTGAAGTAACACTTCTTCCCTTCTATGAAATTCTTCTTTACTCTTTCATATACTTCAGGATGATCATCAAGATAATCTTTGATGATCATCCATTCATCCTCCCTGATATCGATGTCATTATCGATACAGCATTTTCCTTTGTTCTTGCAGTGGTCACACTTATGCCAATAAGGTTCTTTTTCTTCTAATTCTTTTATTTCAAGAAAGAGTTCTTCTTTGATTTCAGCAAGGTTATATTTCTTTTTCATATGGTTTATATTCTACTCTTTTGGTCGTCGGAAAAGAAAATCAGGATCTCAATTCCTTGAATTTCTTTAAGGAAAACATGAAAACTGTACAGTTTTACCATGAATATTAAAGAAGCGTTTGCATACTATTTTTGACAAATTATGTGTTTTGTCTAACTTTCTTAATAAACGGAGAAAAATGTAAAGGTTTTTAAAGAACCTTTGAACAAAAAAATTGAAAAAGTTCAATATTTTGTTTGATTTTCATGAAAAAGTGATGATTTCATTTACTTTTCAAGCGTTTTCTTATTTCTTCCGTTTTTTAGTATTTGTTTCGTATAAATGGTAAATTACCATTTAAAAAAACGTTTGCAATTTATCATTATAATTCTTAGATTTATCGATTGTTATCGTACTTTTAGAAAGTTTACTTTTTTATCAAACTTTCTTTTTTTAATTTCCGTTGTTGCAATCATACTTGTGCATGAGTAAAATTGTAAGCGGTTAGAAACATGAACACGAAATTCAGATCAAGTGGCGTTTCTCTTCCAATATTCTCCTTGCCAAGTCCATACGGCATCGGAAACATCGGAAAAGCCGCCCGCAACTTCATCGACTTCTTATCCGAATCTGGATTCTCCTACTGGGCGATTCTTCCGCTAGGTCCTACGGCCTTCGGAGATTCACCTTACCAGTGTCTTTCTAGCCGAGCGCTCAATCATTATCTCATCGACTTAGAAGACCTTGTCGAAAACGATCTCTTGAAGAAGAAGGATCTCTGTTCTATCAACTGGGGAGACAATCCTCGCCAAATAGATTATTCGAAGATCTATGAGAGCAGAACAAAGGTTCTTAAGATCGCCTACAAGAGATTCAAAAAAGGAAAAGGCGATTACCAAAGAGGGTACACTTCATTCTTACGAAAACATCAATTCACCGATTATGCCTGCTTCCGCGTTTTGAAGGAAATCAACGGAGAGAGTTCATGGGAGAAGTTCCCAGAGGAATACAGAGATTATTCCGCTGATCTCTTCTCAAAGGTGAAGAAGGAATACAAAGATGAAATTGAGTTCTATGAATGGACACAGTACATCTTCTTAAGACAATGGGCAGTCTTGAAGGATTATGCAGAAAAGAAGGATATCAAGATCATCGGTATCATGCCGATGTATGTCAGCTATGACTCCATCGATGTCTACAAGCATCGTAAGAACTTCAGACTCAATGAAGATTCCAAGATGGATGTCGTCGCAGGTTATCCTCCGGATGTCTTCTTCAGCAAAGGTCAGGTATGGGGTACTCCTGTCTATGACTTCAGCCAGATGAAGAAGAGCAACTACAAATTCCTTCGTGACCGTCTCAACTTCTGCTACAGCCTATACGATTATGTCTATCTTGACCATTTCAGAGGATACTTAGAGACTTACCTCATCCAAAATGGAAAAGAAAATGGATTGGAAGGCCAGTTTGAAAAGTCAGAAGGTCTAGCTCTCGTCGACAGTTTCATCCAAGACAAGAGCCGTGTCGTTGCCGAAGACGTCGATTATTCGTCCAGTGATATCAGAGATGTCTTATCAACACTGGGCATCCATGACACAAGAGTCCTTGAATTCGGGTATCCAAGAGAAGAGACAAACTTCAACAAAGCCAACAATTATCCTTATACTTGTATCTCCTTTTCAAGCACACACGACTGTAAACCGTTAAAAGGATATCTTGAAGATATGTCATCTATAGACAGAGAAAATGCTGTCAGAGAGATCAACATATCCTGTCATCATTTCGGGGTCAGAGAAGTTGATGTCAATGATGTGAGAGGTCAGGTCGAGTCTTTATTAGAGCTCAACCTCGCTTCGCTTAGCAATGTCGCCATCCAGGCGATGCCGGATCTCTTGTTTCAAGGGAACGAGTCGCGTATCAATACGCCTAGCACTGTCGGTATCAACTGGAAGTATCGTGTGACGGAAGAGGACTTGTCTCCTCTGAATGCCAAACGCCTTAGAGAACTCAACAGGCATTATGGCAGATGTGATTGATTCTATGAAGCGTATGCTCCTGGAATATAAATGTCGCGATCAATTTCAAATAGGGAGGTTATTAAACCATGAAAAGATCAAAATTAGTTTCTTTAGTCGGTATTTCTTTATTGCTTGTCGGATGCGGAAACAAGACCAGCGAGCCTGCCACTGAAGGCAAGAAGACTGAAGCTCCTGCAACAGAAAAGGTACAAAAAACTGAAATCGTCGTCGGTGCTTCTGCAGTTCAGAAACCGTTCGTCGAAGCTCAGGCCAAAGAATTCCTTAAGGCCAACGGCTATGACAATGTCACCATCAAGATGTATGAAGTCGGCGAAGATGGCGCAAAGGACATTGCCGATTTCACTTCTGCTGAAGCTCCGGATCTCTATGGCTATGCTTCTGACCAGTCCGGCGACCTTTATAAGAAGGGTGCTTTAGCCGAAGTTCCTTCCAAGTTTGCTGCTCAGATGGTCACTGATATGGGTGAAGATGCTGCCAATGCCGGTAAGTTAGGCGAATCCTATTATGGATATCCTTATGCTGGTGACAACGGCTACTTCCTCTATTACAACAAGGATGTTGTCAGCGATGAACAGGCCAAGACAGTCGAATCCTTAATCGCAGCCTGCGCTGCTAAGAAGCTCAAGTTCGGTTATGCTCTTGATACTGATTCTTCCTTCTTCTCCATCGGTACATTCATGACCTTCGGTGCAAGATATCAAGTCAGCTTCAACCAGGACGGCACATTCAAGAAAGCCACTTCTGATTTCGCTAGCGAAAAGGGCATCAAGGGTGCTAAGGCTGTCCATCAGTTACTTAGAAATACAAATGTCGATACCACTCATAAAGGTGCAAGAGATAAGGCTCCTATTGAAGGAAATGGTTTTGGTGCTGTTGTCGAAGGTTCTTGGAACTATGCCAAGTTCTCCGAAGCTTTAGGTGCTAAGATGGGTGTTGCAAAGCTTCCGACCATCACTGTCGAAGGCGAGACTGCAAACCTTTCCTCCTTCTTAGGCTACAAGTTATTAGGTGTCAACCCGAAGAAGTCCGCTGGAAACACTGAAAGACTTACCCTCATCCATCAGCTTGCCAACTACTTAGTTTCTGCTAAGGTTCAGGAAGCAAGATTTGATACACTTAACACTGTCCCTACTCAGAAGACTGTTAAGGCCATGGACAAGGTTCAGAACAATGGCTTAGTCAAGGCTCTTGCTGCTCAGGGTAATTTCGCAGTTGCTCAGACTGTCACTCCTGGAAACATCTGGTCCGGTGCTCAGGTTGCTGTCGAGGCCTTGAAAGTTGAAGCTCCTGATTTCACAACTATCATGCAGACCTATGCAGATTCCATCGCTGCTTCCAAGTAATCTTATTCGTCATATATAGTTAAATTAGGAGAGTAGGTTTTACCTACTCTCCTTATGTCGTTTATAATATAGTCACTATTCGTTCATCTTTAACCATAAAGGAGAGACCATATGGCAGATTCAAACGCAACTGTCTTGGAAAGCCAATTGGAGTATTTGTCTTTGAGCAAACCTAAGAAGATTCTTTATAGGTTCACTCATTTCTTCACAAATATGCCAAAGCGATTCAAAGCCAAAGCACGTTCCATGAAGATCAAAGCCAGAAAATCAAAGAAGGGATTCTTAGGTGTATTCGCTCATCTTTTCGATGCGATCAGAAACGGCGATTACAAGACTAGATTATCCTTCCTCATCATGGGCTTCGGTCTATTTACACGAAGACAGGCTATTCGTGGTATTTTTTATTTTTTGTTTGAGATTGCTTTCATTGCATTCCTTGTAGCAATCGGTGTTCCGTCCTTATCACATTTATCTAATTTAGGTGCTGTTGCTGGTGGAAGTTATCCAGCAACAAGTGGTATTTTGGATATCATGGTTCCTGTCTACTATGATAATTCTTTCACCATTTTGCTCTATTCATTATTGACGATTGCTTTCATATTCCTGTTCGTCTTCCTTTACTATAACCAAATCCGTGATAGCAAGGAACTTCAGGACAAAGAGACAATCGGCAGATATGCAAGCGATAAGCAGACAGTAAAGAACGTTTTCGAGAAGAGCTATGACAAAACTTTGCTTTTCATTCCTATCGGAAGCTTGATGATCTTCACCGTTTTCCCCATCATTATGATGATTCTTATCGCTTTCACCAACTACGATTATATGCATGAGCCGAACGCAAAATTGTTCGATTGGGTCGGCTTCTATAATCTCGAAACCATTTTCTCATCCAATTCTTCATCCACAGGTTCACCGGTTTTCTTACAGACTTTCTTGAAAGTCCTTCTCTGGACACTTGTCTGGGCGTTCTTTGCGACATTCTCCAACTACTTCTTAGGTATGATTGTCGCAATGATCATCAATACCAAAGGCATCAAGCTCAAGAAACTTTGGAGAACAATCCTCATCACAACGATTGCCGTTCCTCAGTTTGTCTCCTTGCTTCTTATCTCACAGATGTTTGCAGATTCCGGTATTGTCAATAATATCTTACAAAACATGGGTTGGATCAAAGGTCCGATTCATTGGCTTACAGATCCTATCCTTGCCAAGGTGACAATCATTTTAGTCAACACTTGGGTCGGTGTTCCTTATACGATGCTGATCTGTACAGGTCTTTTGATGAATATCCCTGAAGACTTATATGAATCCGCAAGAATCGATGGCGCAAGCCCGGCAAAGATGTACTTCAAGATCACTCTTCCTTATATGTTATTTGTCACCGGTCCTTACCTCATCTCCCAGTTTGTCGGTAACATCAACAACTTCAACGTCATCTATCTTCTTTCTGGCGGCGGACCGTACTTCACATTCACAACAAGCAATGTCCCTGGCATCATCCGTGACTCCAGAGTCGGTAACACAGACTTGTTGATCACTTGGATTTATAAGATTACGACAAATTCCAACTATGATTATGGTATGGCATCTGTCTTAGGCATCATCATTTTCGCAGTCGTCGCTTTCTTCTCTATGATCTTCTACAACAGAAGCGGTTCCGTCAAGGACGAGGAGGCCTTCCAGTAATATGGAAACTACAGCTAAACAGAACTATCGTTCTCATAAAAGAGCAATCAAAACCAGAAACGCATTCATCTATATTCTTCTGATTGTTCTTTCAATCGTCTGGCTTGTTCCTTTCCTCTATCTTTTCTTCCAGTCTTTCTCCTCCAGCTTCTCAGCCAAATATTTCGTTCCTCTCCTTCCTACTGCTAAGAACATCGAAGGCGGTTATCCGGTCTGGACATTTGATAACTACATCAAGTTATTCAATTCTCCATACTATCATTTCGGAAACTGGTACTTGAATACTCTTATCATCTCTGCTGTTTCCTGCATCATTGAAA
>CAKUXT010000089.1 GCA_934700375.1 uncultured Bacilli bacterium
ACCCTTTTCTGAGTTGTCGTTGAAACACTGGCATTCTGTCAACGTCTTAAGTTAATGACATTGGGCTTGAAAGGCCTCTTTTTTGTCGGCGTCAAAAAAATCTTTACATGAAAACAAAAAAAGAATATCATTAGTTTTGTTTTTGGGAGGAACAGTTATGAGTGGTAAGAACTTCGACGTTACTTCGCAATATGGGATGGACGTATTCAATGACGAGACGATGAAGAAATATCTTCCGGCTGATGTCTATACGAAGTTGACTACGACGATCAAAGAAGGCAAAGAACTAGATCCCCTTATCGCTGATGCTGTTGCCAAAGGAATGAAGGAATGGGCACTCTCCAAAGGAGCGACTCATTACACGCATTGGTTTTCGCCTCTTACTGGTGTGACCGCAGAGAAACATGATTCCTTTTTGAACTACAGCAAAGAGGGAAAGATGATCATGGATTTCTCCGGAAAAGAACTGATCAAAGGCGAACCGGATGCCTCCTCTTTCCCTAACGGCGGTTTAAGAGCTACATTTGAAGCAAGAGGCTATACAGCATGGGACTGCACAAGCCCTGCCTTTGTCGTCTCTGATGTCTATGGTGCAGTCTTATATATTCCGACTGCATTCTGCTCCTATAACGGCGATGCGCTTGATGGAAAGACACCGCTATTGAGAAGCATGGACTATTTAAGCAATGAAGCAGTCCGCGTCTTAAGAATATTCGGTGATGATAAGACAAAGAAGGTTGTAACCTATGCCGGTCCGGAACAGGAGTATTTCCTTGTCGATACAGAGGCCTATGCTGAGCGCAAAGACCTTGTCTATACAGGAAGAACACTCTTCGGTGCCTGTGCTCCTAAGGGACAGGAATTAGAGGATCACTACTTCGGTCCGATCCGTGAAAAGATTGCATCCTTCATGAGCGATGTCAACGAGACGCTTTGGAAACTCGGCATCCCTGCAAAGACAGAGCACAATGAAGTCGCACCTTCTCAGCATGAACTTGCTGTCATCTATACCGAAGCGAATGTCTCTGCGGATCAGAACGCGCTCGTGATGTCCGTTTTGAAAAAGACAGCTAAGAAACATGATTTTATTTGCTTATTGGCTGAAAAGCCATTTGAAGGTATCAATGGAAGTGGAAAACATAACAATTGGTCTATCGCAAAAGAGGATGGAACAGATTTATTCTCACCTGGAATCAATCCTGAAGACAATCTTCAGTTCCTTGTTTTCCTCTCCAGCGTCATCAAAGGCGTTGATGAATATGCCGGTCTTTTAAGAGAATCTGTTGCAAGCTATACCAATGATTTCCGACTTGGTGCCAATGAAGCGCCGCCGGCTATCATCTCTATTTTCTTAGGTGAACAGCTCAATGATATCGTTGAGAAGATCATTGAGAGCAAAAACTCTGGAAAGACCAAAAAGGACTCTGTCCTTTTCAAAGATGTCAAAACACTTCCTTCTTTTGACAGAGACACAACTGACAGAAACAGAACTTCTCCTTTTGCTTTCACCGGTAACCGCTTTGAGTTCCGTATGGTCGGTTCTCTTCAGAATATCTCTGAACCCAATACGGTCTTGAATATGGTTTTAGGCTATGAGCTTTCTCTCTTTGCTGATGAAATCGAAGCTGCTTCTGACAAAGAAGCTGCCATCAGACAATGGATCAAGAAGACGTTGAAAGAGCATCAGAGAGTCATCTTCAACGGAGATGGCTATTCCAAGGCTTGGGAAGAGGAAGCCGAAAGAAGAGGATTGCTCAATCTTAGAACGACAGTCGATGCGACCGATGTTTTAAGACAGCAGGATGTCCAAGCGCTGTTTAAGAAGACTGGCGTTCTTACAGAGAGCGAGCTTTCTTCCCGCGCTGAGATCAAATATCAGAATTATTCCGCTCAGGTTCTCATCGATTCCAAGACGATGTCTCATATGGCACATAAACAGTATCTTCCCAGTGTCAACAATGCACTTTCTAAGATTGCAAAAGAGATCAACGAACTTGAAACTTGCCATATTCCTGTTCCGAAGTCCACGTTCAAGAATGCGATGATGGTTTCTTCTCTTCTTGAAGATGCAGGTATTGCTCTTGCAAGATTGGATCAGCTGATTGAGAAGTCTTCTTCCTTCAAGGGAAGAGACTTGGCATGCTTCTGCCGCGATCAGCTTCTTCCTCAGATGAGAAAACTGAGAAAGCCAATCGATGAACTTGAGCTTCTCATCGCTAAGGACTGCTGGCCTGTTCCTTCTTACGGTGACTTGCTCTACCATATTGTCTAAACAGTATCAGAATCAGATTTGTTTTAAGAAGCTTCTTTCAAAGAGGCTTCTTTTTTATGAGTTAAAAGCAGCTATCAATGTGGAAAATTCATGATGATTTAGCGAATAACACATTGTTTTTCCTTTGCCTGAATGCATGTTTTCTTATCCTTAATTTTAATTGTGATTTATGGCTTTTTATTCATTGAAAGAGCTTTTATTATTTACTATAATTCTATTGAAGGATATTTATAAAAGGATACAGCATTATGACACCAGTAAATCTTAAGGCTTCGTTTGAACGCATCTTCTCCCAGGGGGGAGACATCAGAGGCTATTTTGCCCCTGGAAGAGTCAATCTTATCGGTGAACACATCGACTACAACGGCGGACATGTTTTCCCTTGTGCTCTTACAGTCGGCAATTATGTCGTCGCCCGTAAAAGAGATGACAGAAAAGTCCGCTTCTACTCTGAAAACTATAAAAGAGGCGGCATCATCGAGCGTTCTCTCGATGACTTGACCTATAACAAGGATAAGCTTTGGACCAACTATCCTTTCGGTGTCATGTGGGCATTTGCAAAGCGTGGCATGGTCATGAATACAGGACTTGATGTCTATGTCTATGGAAACATTCCTGGTTCCGGTCTTTCTTCTTCCGCAGCTATGGAAGTCTCTATCGGTGTCATGCTGAAGGATATGTTCGGATTTGATGTTTCCATGACGGAAATTGCATTGATCGGACAGTATTCCGAGAACAATTTCAATGGTTGCAACTGCGGCATCATGGATCAGTTCGCTTCTGCTATGGGTAAGAAGGATGAAGCTATCTTCTTAGACTGTGCAACACTTTCTTATGATTATGTTCCACTTGTCTTAGAAGGATGCAAGATCATCGTCACCAATTCCAATAAGCCTCATAGCCTTGTCTCTTCTCATTACAACGGAAGAAGAGCAGAGTGTGAAAAAGCTGTCGAAGAGCTTTCTTCTAAAGTCAATATTGAACACCTTTGCGAGCTCACCCCTGAACAGTTTGAGACTTATAAAGATCTCATCACGGATGAAGACAGAAGAAAGAGAGCAAAACATGCTGTCTATGAAGAGCAGAGAACCAAGGATGCCATCGTCGCTTTGAAGAACAACGACCTTGTCACTTTCGGAAGACTTCTCAATGATTCCGGTGATTCTCTTCGCTATGACTATGATGCAACCTGCTTTGAAATCGATGTTCTTGTCGATGCCGCAAAAGCCCAGAAGGGTGTCTATGGTTCTAGAGAGACCGGCGGCGGATGGGGTGGCAACACTGTCTCCATCGTCAAGGACGAATATGTCGATGACTTCAAGTGCAATGTCGGAAGAATCTATAAGCAGAAGACTGCATTGAATGCAAGCTTTGCCATTCTGGAAGTCGGTGATGGCGGAAGGAGACTCTTCTGATGTCCACAATCGATGAAAATATTGAAAAGCTGGCAAGCTATGCCCTTGATAAGGGACTTATCAGCAAGTTCGAATACGACTATTCCATCAATCTTCTTTTAGATGTTCTCGATTTGGATTCCTATACGCCATCTAATAAGGAATATCATGATGTCGATTTAGAAGAGACTTTGAAGGAAATCCTTGATTATGCTTATGAAAAAGGATTGATCAAAGAGAATTCTGTTGTCTATCGCGACTTGTTTGACACCAAGGTCATGAATTGCTTTACCCCTAGACCGGATTCTGTCATTGCAACTTTTTATTATCTTTATGAGAACAAAGGCGCAAAGGCTGCAACGGATTGGTTCTATCAGTTCAGCAAAGACACTGATTACATCCGCTCTTATCGCGTCAAGAAGGACCTGAGATGGAAGACAAGAACAAAATATGGTTCTTTGGATATCTCCATCAACTTATCCAAGCCTGAAAAGGATCCGAAAGCCATTGCAGCGGCCAAGCTTCTGAAGCAGTCTTCTTATCCCAAATGCATGCTCTGCAAAGAAAATATGGGATACAGAGGAAGAGTCAACCATCCTGCAAGAGAGACAATCCGTATCGTTCCTCTCTGTTTGGTTGGAGATGATTATTATCTTCAGTACTCCCCCTATTCTTATTACAACGAACATTGCATTGTCTTCAACAGCGATCATATCCCGATGGTGATCGATGAAAAGTGCCTCAATCATCTTCTCGATTTCGTCAAGATGTTCCCACACTACATCTTAGGAAGCAACGCCGATCTTCCTATCGTCGGAGGAAGCATTCTTACGCATGATCATTATCAGGGCGGAAAATATGTCTTCCCGATGTTCAAGGCAAAGAAGGTGATGGACCTTCATTTCGAAGGGTTCCCGGCTGTCAAAGCAAGCTACCTCAAATGGCCGCTCAGCGTCATTCGCATCCAGTCAAAGAACACTCGCCAGCTTCTTTCCCTCGCTCTTAAGATACTTAATGTCTGGAGAGGATACACGGATGAAGCTTCTTATGTTTATGCTGAAACTGATGGAGTTCCACACAATACCATCTCTCCTATTTGTCATAAGATTGGAGATGAATATGCCTTTGATCTCGTTCTTAGAAACAATATCACGACAGAGGAATTCCCGCTCGGTGTCTATCATCCTCATCAGGAGTGCTGGCACATCAAGAAGGAGAACATCGGCTTGATTGAAGCGATGGGCTTGGCTGTTCTTCCGTCAAGACTTCAGAAGGAGCTCACCCTTGTCAAGCAAGCGATTCTTGAAAAGAGAGACTTCTCTTCTGACCCTGAAATCTCCTCTCATTACGAATGGGTAAAAGAGTTTGAAAAGAAGTATGATGTCATCGATAAAGACAACATCGATAAGATCATCAATGATGAAGTCGGTCTTGTCTTTATGAAGGTTCTTGAGTATGCAGGTGTCTATAAGCAGGACGAAAAAGGGACCCGCGGCATCTTGCGTTTTGTCGTCAAAGTCAACGAAGAGTGATATAGCCCCTTCGGGGGCTTTTCTTTTTGCGCTAAAAAAGGGTTTATAAACCTTAGTATTGTGATATACTTTTTATGTTTCTTAAAACATGTATTTTATATATTTATATATTTAGGGGGCTTTTATGGGCAAAAACAAAGAAAAGAGAAGCTCGTTGACTTTATCGGAGCACTTCAAATTATGTTTTGGCATTCTTCTGATTTCTTTGTCGATCATCGCATTGACCGGTAAGACGGCTGTCGGTGAATTCTTCGCGTATTGTTTCGCCTATCTCTTCGGTTCCTTCTTCCCGGCATTTGCAGCTGCTTTCCTTCTTTTAGGCGTCGTCCTTGTCATCAGAAAGAAATTCCTGCCTGTCAGGAATCACTCTTTTCTTTATCTTGGTGTGTTTCTGATCCTTCTTTCCATGCTTTCCTTAGGATCGATTTCTTTTATGAAGGAAAATGCATCCTTGAACTTCTCCAATTTCACAGAGTTCTATGCCAAGAAGATGAAAAGCTTTGCTTTGTATCCCTTCTCTGTCGATTCCTATGAGGCGATGTCGACCTTAGGCGGCGGTTATTTTGGCCTTGCTTTACTGACATTGTTCTCCTCTGTCTGGGGATTGACCGGAAATATGGTCTTCTTTATTGCAATTCTTCTTTTAGGCATCTTCTTCGCTCTGTTCTCACCGATTTCCACTATTGCAAAAAGCATCCATAAGAAGAAAGCAGAGAAAGTCGCCTACAATTCTCCTTTCCATCCTGAGAAAGGAAAAGAGAAGAAAGTTCTCGATCGCGGTGAACCTGTCATCGAAGAGAATAAGCGAGAAAACGATTATTCCAATATCGATCCTGAGCTGAAGAAACCGTTGTCCAATGACTGGCAGAGAACGACTTCTTTCAAGTCAAGCAGCGTTCTGGAAGCCACATTGACACAGTCTTTCTCCAAAAATGATGTGAAAGAGGCGATGAAAGAAGAGACTGTAAAGCCGGTTGAAACACCTGTCGAGAAACCGGTTGAAAGACCGATCGAAAGACCTGTTGTTCAGCAGGAAGTCAGAAGAGAAGAAAAGCCTGTCATCCGTGAAAATGAAAGTACTTTTAGAAACAATGCTCCGATCATGAGGGAGAAGAGCGTTCTCTCCACCCCTGATTTCCATGCTTTTGATCTTGATGAGGAAGCTGAGAATTTCAAAAAGGGAGCCAAAGGAAAAGACCGCTCCACTTTTGATGTGATCGATCCTATCGTTCCCGATGAAAAGATGAAGAGCAAAGAAACAGAAAAGAAACCTGTCTATCAGAATCCTGCTCCTTCTCCTGTTGCTCCAGCTCCTTCTTATCAGGAAGTGAAGAAAGAAGAACCGGTCAGGACGACTTATTCGACTCCTTATTCTTCCTACAATCCTTTGGAAGCTGTTGCAAAGAATGTTCAGCCTCGCGCAAAGAAAGAAGAGACTGTTCAGGTCACTTTCCCTGTAGAAGAAGAGGAGGAAGAAGAGGAGGTTGTTGTCAATAAACCTGTGAAGAAAGACGATGAACCCGCTATTCTTCAGACAGAAGAAGAGGCCACAAGAGAGATTGAAAAACGTTACTTCTTGGATAAACAGAAACGCGCTATTCAGAGAATTGAAGAAAAGCAGCGCTTGAGAAACGAAAGAAAAGCCAACCTGATGCGCTTTGTCTCTGATACACCGAAAGTCTATCATTATCCGCTTCCTACCGATGCGCTTCTTCAGGAACATGATGATTCTCAGAAGATGCAGATCAATACGGAAAGTGCAATCAAGAAGGTTCAGGTCATCAACGAAGTCTTCAAAAACTATCAAGTCAAAGCAAAGGCTGTCTCATTCACAGTCGGTGCCTCTGTCACCCGTTTCAACATCGAGACTGAACCTGGTGAGAGAAGCGATCGTATCGCCTCTTTGGTCGATGAACTTCAGAAGGCTCTTAACGGCGATAAATCCGTCCGTGTCGAAACGGTCGTCGAAGGAAAGAGCACCTCTGGCATTGAAGTCGGTAACGCAAAGCCGATGGCTGTCTCCTTCAAGGATGTCTTTGAGTCAGTAGAGACAAATACGCACGATAATCTTCTTCTCCCTATCGGAAAAGATATCTCCGGAGATATCGTTACTTCTCCGCTTAACAAGATGCCGCATCTTCTGATTGCCGGTACGACAGGAAGCGGTAAGTCTGTCCTTGTCCATTCGATGATCATGACGCTCATCATGAGAAACTATCCTTCTCAGATGAAGCTGATTCTCATCGATCCGAAACAGGTGGAATTCATCCGTTATCAGGAATGTTCTCATCTCTTCTGCCCTGTCATCTCTCAGCCTGAAAAAGCGGTCCTCGCTTTGAAACTCTTGGTCGATGAGATGAACAGAAGATTCACTGTCTTCAGCAATTACAAGGCTGCCAATATCGAAAGTTACAACAAAGCAAGACAGGGAAGAGAAGCTGTCATGGAAGAGATGCCTTATCTTGTCTGCGTCATCGATGAATTTGCCGATTTGATGATGACAGGCGGCAAGGATGTTGTCAACAATGTCCAGAAGATCGGTCAGAAGGCGAGAGCTGCCGGTATCCATATGATCATCGCAACGCAGAGACCTAGCAAAGACACGGTTCCGATGATGATCAAAGCCAATGTTCCTTGCCGTATCGGTCTTTCCTGCTCCGCTCAGGTCGATAGCCGTGTCATCCTTGATGAAAACGGTGCAGAGACGCTTTTAGGAAGAGGAGACTTGCTCTTCAAAGATCCTGGAAAGAAGTCTCTTGTCCGTGCGCAGTCGCCGTTCCTTTCCGATGAGGAAATCGATTCTGTTCTCGCTTACGTCAAAGAAAAGGCTGGAGATCCTGTCTACAATCAGGCCTTCCTTGAACTGGAAGATGATGACGATGAGGAGATTCAGTCGGATGATGTCGATCCGCAGAAGAAACTGTATGATGATGTCAAAGACTTCGTCATACAC
>CAKUXT010000090.1 GCA_934700375.1 uncultured Bacilli bacterium
CTCTCTTATAGAGCAATTTCAGATTCATCATCTATCATCAGCGTATAATAAATGAACAGATTCTGGAGGCAACTTTTATGAGTGTCAATGATTCTACTAAACATCGTCAGAACCTGAAGGTCGGTGACTATGGTCATCTCTCTGATTTAAAGAGAGGACAGGTCGCCAAAGTTTTGGATTTCCATAATGATAATGCAGCTTTAAAAAGACATCTGCTTGATATGGGCATCACAAGAGGCGTCATCGTCAAAGTGAAGAAGATCGCCCCTTTTGGAAACCCTGTCGATATACAGCTTAGAGGCTATGAATTGGCCATGCGATTAGAAGACTTGAAAAATATAGATATTGTCGTCATAGGTGAAGAAAAATGAGTAAAAACATGATTATCGGTCTTGTCGGCAATCAAAATGCGGGCAAGACAACTTTATTCAACGCATTGACCGGTCAGAATGCAACAATCGGAAACTGGCCCGGTGTCACAATCGAAAGAAAGGAAGGATACATCAAAGGGTGCAAAGACCTGTTATTGGTCGACACTCCTGGTGTCTATTCTCTTTCTCCATACACGAGCGAAGAGAAGGTGACACGTTCTTTCTGTCTTGATTCTGCTCCGAACCTCATCATCAACATCGTCGATGCCACGGCAATGGAACGCTCTCTTTATCTCACGACGCAGTTGATGGAACTGGACTGTGATGTCATTGTCGCCATGAACATGGCTGATATCTTAGAAAAGAAAGGCATCACCATCGACTTTAAAAAGCTGGAAGAAGAATTAGGTGTCTCTGTTGTCAGAATCTCTGCAAAGACAGGAGAGGGCATCGATAACCTGATCTCTCTTATCAAAGACAGAAAATACAAGAAGAATCCAAAGAAGCTGATCTTCGCACCTGATGTCGAAAAAGAGCTTCTTCACTTACAGAACGATCTCTACAATGAGCTCGAAGACAAGAAGGAACTTCGTTTCTCCGCCGTCAAGCTCTTTGAAAACGATCCCTATTATCAGGCTCTCAGCAATGAGTCGACAAGAAAAGAGGTCTCCGAACTGGAAAAGACCTATGATATGGATAGAGAGCAGATCATCGCCGATCAGCGATATCAATATGTCACAAAACTCAAGCAGAACTGCTGTATCGAGAAGCAGATGCCTGAATCGATAACAGACAAGCTGGATAAAATCGTACTGAACAAATATCTTGCGCTTCCGATCTTTCTCCTTGTCATCGGTCTGATGTATTTCCTCTCAGTCGGTGTTGTCGGAAGCATCACAAGCGACTTCATCGATGCGCTGTTCAACGGCTCAACGACAATCGATATCTTCTTCCATGAAGTACCGTTTGAAATAGAAGGTCTTGGCCCTCTGCTTGGAAACGCGATTGAAAACGCAGGAGGCACTGTGTGGGCAAGCGACCTATTAGCTAACGGCATCATCGGCGGTATCTCAACAGTTCTCTCCTTCATACCGCAGCTGATCACACTCTTTGTCTGTCTCTCCGTCTTAGAGGCGACTGGATACATGTCAAGAATCGCATTCTTCCTGGATGCCCTGTTCAAGAAATTCGGTCTTTCCGGAAAGTCGATCATCCCCTTCATTGTCGGAACAGGATGTTCTGTCCCTGGCATCATGACAGCAAGAACTGTCGAAAACCAGAAGGAAAAAGAGATGACAGCGATGCTTGTTCCCTTTATTCCTTGCAATGCAAAACTTCCGATCATGTCGCTTCTTGCCGGTGTTATCTTCCCTAAAGCCGCATGGCTTGTAACCTTCTTCTGCTATCTCTTCTCTCTTTTCATCATTCTACTGGCAAGCATTGTCTTAAAGAAGTTCTTTTTCAAAAAAGGAAGTGATTCCTTCATTTCCGAACTTCCTGAATACAAGCTTCCTAACGCCTATTATGTCTATCGTGACGCAAGAGACAAAACGCTTGATTTCTTGGAAAGAGCAGGTACTACCATCTTCTTATGTACATTCTTAGTTTGGTTCTTTACAAGATTCACATGGGCCTTTGAATATGTCGGCCCGAAAGACAGCTTTGCAAACATCGATTCCATGAATATCTCCGCTTCGATCCTCG
The DNA here is from genome assembly GCA_934700375.1 of uncultured Bacilli bacterium. Taxonomy (GTDB): domain Bacteria; phylum Bacillota_I; class Bacilli_A; order RFN20; family CAG-288; genus Enterosoma. The sequence goes on from CAKUXT010000090.1 coordinate 2,076, forward strand.
CTTCTATCGGCAAAGGATTAGCCTATATTTTCATCCCTGCATTCGGGGGTCATTATTCCTGGGGACTTACAGTCTCTGCCTTGCAGGGATTGATTGCAAAGGAGCAGGTTGTCTCCTCCCTCTCTGTCATCGCAGGAGGCGGAAACAATATCCTCGCCTCTTCTTCTCCGTTCGCTTTCCTTAGCACCATGGATGCCAATGGTATATTGACTTCTCTTTCCTTCCTCTGTTTCAACTTATTCTCTATTCCTTGCATCTCTGCTGTCAGCACGTTAAGAAGAGAATTAGGCTCTATGAAGAAACTGGTATTCACCATGTCGATGGAACTCCTGATCGCCTATGTCATCTCTACTATCATCGGTACGATTGCATGGGCATGCAACGGATTTGCGGGGGTCAGCGGATTATGAACTGGATTGATTTTATTGTTTCGTTCTTTGTCGCTTTAGCTCTCTTAGCCGTTCTTTTCTATAAGCTTTATCCTATTATCTTCAAAAAGAAGCATCGTTCCAGAAAATCAAGAGAGATGATTCGATTCTACAAAAAAGCAAAGAAAAAAGAGCTGAAGAAAAAACAAGAAGAAGAAAAAGAAGGAAAATAATTCTAAGTGAAAGAGGAGATGGCTAGTTAGCCATCTCCCTTTTTGAATCAAAGACCGTCTTAAACTGCTCTGTCGCTGAGATATAGTTCCATTCATCATTCCAGTTTTCTGGTTTGGTTTTTGCTTCGCAGTAGATCACAAGATCCTTCGGGCACCCTTCAAAGACACGGCTTCCTGGGAATATCACGGAAGCAGGAATGAATATCTTCCTTATCGCGCATCCTTTGAATGCATTGTTTGCAATATACTCTACTCCATCATCAATTGTGACATTTGTAAGATTGTCACAACCGTAGAAAGCGGCAGCGACAAGTCTGACATTTTTCGGAATGCGAATAGAAGTCAAAGCTTTGCAAGAAGAGAACGAATATGCAAAAAGATTCTCTATCATTTCAGGAAGCTGAACATTATTCAGTTTTGTACAACCTTGAAACGCGTTGTTTTCAATCGACTTCAGTTTGCTGGGGAAAGTGACTTCAGTCAAAGATGAACAACCATTGAAGGCATATTCACCGATTGTTTCAACACCATCCGGAATCTGTATTGAAGTCAATGAAGTACAGCCCTCAAACGCATAAGGGTCAAGAATAGAGAGTGCTTTAGGCAACATAATATCTCTTAGACTTGTACAACCCTTAAACGTATAAAAGTCAAGTCCTGTCAAATCTTTAGGCAAGGTAATCTCTTTTAGATTTGTACAGTCTTTAAAGGCCTGACTATCGATTGTCTTGATGCTATCAGGCAGATTGATATCCTCTAACGAAATCCATCCAGAAAAACAGGAATAACCAACACTGGTGAGAGTAGATGGCAAGGTTATCTTTTTGACTTTATCATTGCTTCTTCTGAATTTGACAGAAGTCACCATGTTTCCTTTTGGAGAATATTCAGGGACTGAAATCTCTTCAACATTCCTGCAATCTGTTACAGTACATGTTCCATCTCCATTCAGTTCAAAATCAAAATATTCCTGCTTGTTTTCAGTGTTCACTGTTGTCGATTCATTAGTTGCAGTATTGTTTTCAGTCGGTTTCTGCTGATTGCAGCCAACCGCAAGAGAAGATAAGGCAACGAATAACATCCAAATATTATTTCTTCTTTTCATAATTCATTCACTCCTTTTATCATTCAATAGAAGCTCTTGTTGCTTTCCATACTGTCTTAAAGGCTCCATCATTACCTTTATGATTCCAGGAATCATCCCAGTTTTCAGGCTTGGACTCCGCCTCACAGTAAATGGTAAGATCATCAAAACAGCCCATGAATGCAAATCGATTGATTCGAGCAACAGATTTCGGAATGAAGATCTTTCTGATACCTGTTTCCTCAAATACGCCTCCGCTGATCTCTTTTACGCCATCATCAAGGATCACTTCTGTCAAACTGGTACAGCGAGAAAACGCGCCATTGCCGATTGAAAGATTCGCTTTCAGTTCAATCGTGGTCAAGGAAACACAGCCTGAAAAAACATAGTAATGAAGATTTTTCAAAGACTGTGGCAAGTCTACTACCTTCAAAGCCGTACATTTGCTGAAGGCATTGCTATAAATGTTCTCACAGCCTTCAGGAATATGAATCTCAGTCAATGCCGTACAACCTTCAAAAGCTTCCTCATTGATTGATTTGAGTCCATTAGAGAATGTGACTTCTTTCAGCTTAGGACAGTGATAGAACGCTCTCTTTTCAATTTCTTCAATCGAATCAGGCAGTTCTATCTTTTCCAATGCTGTCCAATACGAGAAACAGAATTCTCCTATTTTCGTAACTATCTTAGGGATAATGACTGTTTTTACTTTGTCTTTTCTTTCAGCAAAATCCAAAGAAACAACTTTGTCTCCATCCGGTGAATATTCAGAAACAGTCACCTCTTCCTCGTCGACACAGTCGAGGATCGAACAGGTTCCATCCCCATTGGATTCATAGTAAAAAACACCATTTGCTTTATTATCTGTCTTAGGTACTATATCAATAGGATGATAAACATCTTCGCTCTCTTCTGTTTTCAAGTCAGTATTCTCGCTTTGCTTTACATCAGAGCAACCGACATTCATCAATCCTATCATTGCTATTAAAGCTAACATGCATTTCTTATATTTCATAATTCATTCCCCTTTCTAAAAGTTTCCTTAAAACTGAAAGTAAGTTCATCGCTGCTTTTCAGTCAACATTATAGAAATAGGAAAAATCATTTCATAATTTCAAAACATTGAAATCAGTTTAAAATCAAAGATTTTCAGTTGAATCATTAGCTATTGTCTTTCCTTTATCGCACTGATTATTTCACTCTTTTTGTTTGTCATTTTGTTTCTTCTGTCATCAAAATCCCGTTTTATTAGACAAATGATATATCGACTTTTGTTCATTTCAAGAAAATCATCTTTCGGGTTAGATAAGAAAAGATCAACAAGAAGAAGAAATAAAGCGGTTACAATTGATTATAATCAGATAAGAAGACTTAAAGCTCATCCAACCCATCATAATTCAATGCTTTCTCTTTGTATTTCATTCAAAACAAGGTACAATTTTATCGTTATGGACAATCAATACACAAGAACAGCCTTACTCATCGGAGAAGATAAACTCAATAAACTATGGAACAAAAAAGTCCTAGTTTTCGGTTTAGGAGGAGTAGGAGGAAGCGTAGTCGAATCCTTAGCAAGATTCGGTATCGGTTCTTTTGATTTAGTCGATAATGATACCTTCTCTATAACAAACATCAATAGACAGCTCTTAGCAACAAGAAAGACATGTGGCAAAGATAAAGTCGATGTTGCAGAAGAGAGGATTCATGATATCAATCCTGATATCATCGTCAACAAACATAAGACCTTCTATCTTCCTGACAAGAAAGAAGAATTTGATTTCACAGAATTCGATTACATCATCGATGCTATCGATACCATCACTGCCAAACTGGATATCATCGAAAGTGCTCTGAAAGCAAATGTTCCGATCATTTCCGCAATGGGTTGCGGAAATAGACTGGATCCTACAAAACTCGTATTATGCGATCTATTTGAAACCAAAGGTGATCCGCTTAGTAAGGTCATGAGACGTGAACTGAAAAAAAGAGGAATCACCTCTTTGAAAGTCGTCTATTCGACAGAAGCACCTACTAAACCGATCAGAGAAATAAAAGGAGATGATCCGACCAGGAGAAAAGATATTCCAGGTTCTACAAGCTTTGTACCGCCTGTTGCTGGTACACTGATCGGATATCAGGTAGCCAAAGATTTACTGAACAGCTGAAATCCAAGCCTTCAAAAAAGAGGCTTGGATTTTTCTATTCTGCATAGATTTTATAAAGAAGATAGTTTCTGATTCTCTTTGGAAGAAGATAATAGATACAGGATAAGAAAGAATCCTTGAATCCAATCTTCTTCGAATAAGGCATCTTTCTTTTCTTGGATATCTTAAAAGCTTTGTAGGCAATCTTTCTAGCCGGTGTTCCGTTCTCTTCATCTTTGGAGACACTCTTCAGACAATGTTCGAATGCTTTCTGATAGGGGCTAGAAGAAGAAAGAAGTTCGCTTTGTCTTTTCTTTGTGAACTCTGTCTTTGCATCACCAGGTTTAATAGAACACACCTGTATCTTATAAGGATAGACTTCTGCTCTTAAAGCATCAAAGAGCGTATCCATACTCGCTTTTGATGCGCTATAGAACGCCTGAAAAGGAAGTGGAATCAAAGAACCGATAGAAGAAGTATTGATGATCTTTCCTCCTCCTTGTTTTCTCATATAAGGAAGTACTTCCTTTGCCATCAGAAAAGAGCCGAAGAAGGTGACATCCATCTGTCTCTTTGCTTTTTCCAGTGTTGTCTCTTCAATGGGAGAGAAGATTCCAAAACCCGCATTGTTCATCAAGACATCGATTCTTCCATATTTATCGATGATGTTCTTAACTACTCTTTTGCAGTCCTCTTCTTTAGATATATCTGCCACCTGATGATAGACATGCTCCATTTCAAACTCATGAGTCGATAATCCACAGACGATATCTCCGTTAGCGATGAACAGTTTTGCCATCTCTAATCCAAATCCGGATGATTCTCCTGTGATAAGGACTACTCTCTTGGTCTTGATGTTTTTCATATGATTGTTTCCTGAATTACTGATGGATATTATAGACATTCTCATCTTTTTTGACTATGGTTATCGAAAAACCAGAAAATATTTTCAACTCGATTTTCACATAATTTTTCAATATTCATTCATATTTTCAAAAAATCACAAGAATATTACACTTGTAAAATAGTTCATATATTGAACAATATTTGAATGATTTGTTCAACTTTGTTATATTTTTCTCGTAGTTCAAGGAGGTAATGATCAATGTTTGACTACACAGGTAAAGTTGTCGTTATTACTGGCGCATCCTCTGGTCTTGGAAAACAGATGGCTGAAGGATTCGCAAAACAGGGTGCATCTTTAGCATTGCTTGCAAGAAGAGTCGAAAGATTGGAAGAACTCAGCAAAGAACTGAAGGAAAAGTACAACACTGATGCTATTGCAGTACGCTGCGATATCACAGATAATGCTTCTATCGATGAAGCAGTCAAGGCCGTCAAAGAACATTTCGGTCATGCCGAAGTCTTAGTCAATGACGCAGGCGGTGAAAGAGGAACAGGAACAAAGGCTTTGGATTACAAAGACGAAGACTGGCTCTTCACTCTTAATCTTGACCTCACTTCCGTTTTCCGTGTTTCACGCGTTTTCGGAAACCTCATGAAGGAAGGCATCGAAGGAAAGAAACAGTCCTATGGAAGAATCATCAACATCGCTTCTATCTTCGGACTTGTCGGCAACACTGCTATTCCGACAATCGCTTATCACACCTCTAAGGGTGCTGTTGTCAATTTCACCCGCGGCTTAGCTGCTGAACTTGCAACAACCGGTATCACCGTCAATGCAATCTGCCCTGGTTACTTCTACACTGAACTTACCACTGCAACACTTGACAGCGACTACTTCCAGGCATTCGCTCATCAGTCCGTTCCGATGCAGAGATACGGAAAAGAGGGTGAACTCAATTCCTGCGCTTGCTTCTTAGGTGCTGAAGAATCCTCTTATGTCACTGGCCAGATCATCGCTGTCGATGGCGGCTATACTTGCATCTAATCTGATTTAACTTAATCATGATAGCGGAGATTTTCTTCGCTATTTTTTTGTTGTCATAAGATTAAATGTTTTCATATATCATTCATAAGTTGGTTTGATAAAATGGC
>CAKUXT010000091.1 GCA_934700375.1 uncultured Bacilli bacterium
GGATGGCGCCCTTTTTTGTTCCTGGATTCCGGAATCCAGGAACAAAAGGGTTACACATAAATTATTCTAGTTCCCATACAAATGTATTGATTACTTTGTTATAATAATTTCGTCAAAAAAAGATTCTTCTTTCGAAGAATCAATTGCCTGTCAACACAGACTATGATGTGACAATACGTTTATTTGAACTTGTACTGCTGACATCATTATAGGGACAGGAGAAAGGGATTTCAAGATGGATAAGAAATTTTATTTAGGGCTCGACATTGGAACCGATTCTGTCGGCTGGGCTGTTACCGACGAAAACTACAACCTCATTCGTAAACAAGGAAAACATCTCTGGGGAGCAAGACTATTCCCAGAAGCCAGTGATGCCAGCACAAGAAGAAGTAACAGAGAAGCAAGAAGAAGACTTCAAAGAAGACGTTGGAGAATCGTTCTTCTTCAGGAACTGTTCAACGATGAAATGAATAAGGTTGATCCTAATTTCTTTGCCAGATTGAACAATTCCGCATTATTGGAATCTGATAAAGAGGAAAAAGCTCGTGCTCCTTATCTTCTTTTCAATGACAATGGTTACACCGATAAAAATTTCATGAAGAAATATCCGACCATTTATCATCTCAGACAGGAGATGATAAATAATCCGGATCATCAATATGATATCCGTGAAATCTATTTGGTCATGGCCCACATGATCAAGTATCGCGGTAATTTCCTGACTGATGGTGAAATCTCAAGTGAGGGCATTGAAAACAATACTCAGAATATCGTTTTGGCTTTCACTGATTTAGATAATGAATTACGAGAACTTCTTGAAGATGGAGAAGATTTTGTTCCGTTTGGTTGTACAGAAGAGATTGCAAAGAAGCTATTAAGTGTTTTTGAGAAAGAGACTAGATCCAGATATCTTGCCGACGAAATTTTAAAGGCTTTTGGAAAATCAGATTTTTCCACTTTGCAGAAGAACCTTATCAAATTGATTTCCGGTTCAAAGATGCAAGTCGGAGCTTTATATCCAAGAATCAAAGAAGAGGATGAGGAAATCAGTAAGACAAGCTTGGAATTAGACAGCGATAAGCTCGAAGAAGACTTAGCCAAACTTGCTGAAACATTGACTGATACAGAGATTGCAGTTATCAACACCTGCTATTCTTTGTATTCCTTCCGTGTCTTAATCAATTTGCTGAAAGGCAAGCACTATATTTCCGATGCCATGGTTGAAGTCTATAATACACATAGAGAACAACTGAAGACATTAAAAGCCTTAGTCAAACGTTATAACCCATCTGAGTTCAATCATTTCTTCGTAAAGTATCTCGAAAAGGATGGAAAAGGCTATCGTAAGAATTATGTCAATTACATCGGCATGACACAGAAAGGAAGACATAAAATCCGTTTGCCCCATTCTACCAATCAGGAAGACTTATATAAGGCAATCAAGTCTTTGCTTCCTTTCGATAAACTGAATGACGAAACATTCCCTTGGCAGGATGACGATAAGGAGAAGATGCAGACAATTCTTACTGAATTGGAAGCAAAGACTTATCTGCCTAGACAGAATGCGAAAGAGAATGGTGTCTTCCCTTATCAGCTCAACAAAAATGAAATGAATAAGATCATCGATAATCAAAAGAAGTATTATCCGTTCCTTGGTGAAACTTCTGCTGATTATCTCAATCCCAATAAGCAATCATACAAATTGATTTCCCTTTTGGAATTCAAGATTCCGTATTTTGTCGGTCCTCTTTCCAATAAGATGACAGAAGATAATGAAGACAAGGAATCCAATTTCTGGATGCAAAGAAAACAAGAAGGAAAGATCACTCCTTGGAACTTCCATGACATGATTGATGAGGATAAGACTGCTGCTGGATTCATTGAAAGAATGAAGAATGCCTGCACTTATATCATCGGAGAAGCCACTCTTCCTAAATGTTCCTTGCTCTATAGCGAATACATGTTATTGAACGAGATGAATAACTGGATGATCAATAATCAGGGATTGACCAAAGAGGTAAAAGAGTACCTGATTGAGAATCTTTATACGAAGTCTCCTAGAACACCAACCTTAAAGAATATCGATGAATGTTTAAAATGCTATTTCAAGCAATCTGTCGAAATTCTCACCAAGACAGGAAAAGAACTGAAGTCGGAAGACATTCATGCTAACTTAAAGTCATTTGTCGATATGGCTGATGATAGAGCATTCGGTCCTGAATTCTATAAAGACCAAAAGAAATATGATTTGGCAGAAGAGGTCATCTTCACCATCACAATGTTTGAAGACAAGGATCTGAAGAAAAAGAAATTGGAGAGTCTTAAATTGACTCCTGTTCAGATCAAGTATTTCATGGGATTGAAATACAAAGACTGGGGCAAACTTTCCAAGAAACTTTTGAATGGATTGACTACAGAATTGACAAACACTTCTACTGGCGAAGTATTTGATTACACCGTCATCGATTTAATGAGAGACTTCCCATTGAATCTCATGGAGATTTTAGAGACAAACGATAGTGAGTATACATTCCGTGAACAGATTTCGAAACTGAATCAGGAAACAATGCCTGGAAGAGATAGTCTGATTGAATCTTCTTACGCATCTCCTGCCATGAAGAGAGCAGTAAGACAGACCTTTAAGATCATCGACGAGCTCAAGCAGATCCTTCATATCGATCATTTCGACACATTCTTTGTTGAATGCACAAGAAGAGAGGATCAGAAGAATGTCCGTAAATCATCCAGAAAGAAACAGTTACAAGAGCTTTTAGCCAACATCAAACTCGAAGACTTAGCAGATAAGGATGATTTAGAGAAACTTCTTGAAAATAAATCTGAAGCTGACTTAAGAAGAAAGAAGCTCTTCCTTTACTTCATGCAGATGGGACGTTCTGTTTATACAGGTGAAATCATCGACATCAATCGATTAGATAAAGACTATGATATCGATCACATCATTCCTCAGGCAAAACTGAAAGATGACAGTTTCCTCAATACCGTCTTAGTCGAAAAAGACGTCAACAACAGAAAGCAGGATAGCTATCCTCTTCCTTCAAATGTTTTAACAGAAAAAGGCAAAGATTGGATTAAAAAGCTCAACAAGCTCAAAGGCAAAGACAAAACATTCCAACTCATGCCTGCCGATAAGATGAATCGCATCTTAAGACCCACAACAAAGCCTTTAGAAGATGAGGAATTGGTCGGCTTTGTCAACAGACAGTTGACAATGACAGACCAATCCGTCAAAGCAGTCTGTGAAATTCTAAGAGAGACTGAAAAAGAATCAAAGATTGTCTTTTCCAAAGCCAGCAATGTATCTGAATTCAGAAACGTATTTGGATTGACAAAATGTCGTGAAATCAATGACTTCCATCATGCCAATGACGCCTATCTGAATATCGTTGTCGGCAATGTCTATGATAAGGTCTTCACCAGTCGTTTCACAGTCAAACTGTTCCAAGATCATTTTAAAGATGATTATAGAAGCTGGAAGATTGATGTTAAGAACCTCTTTAAACGTGATGAATATGCCTATAGCTTCATCAATGCCGGTAAGTGTATATGGAAAGCAAAACATTATCAGGACGACAAGAAAGAAATTGAAGATAATACTTCAACTGGAACTATCGATTTGGTCAGAAAAACTCTTTCCTGGAATGATCCTATGGTTACACAAATGTTGTTTACACAAAAAGTAGACAACGGCTTTTTCAAACACATTTCCTTCCATTCCGCTAAAAGCGGCGATGCCAAATTCCCCCTTAAATTAAAGGCACCCTTCAACTCAGAAGGTTGGGAAAAGAAATATGGTGGCTATAGCGACTTAAGTGCACCTTATTTCATGCTAGTCGAATCTGATGGAAAGAAAGATGAAAAGAAATACTCATTAGAAAATATTCCGTCTATTTTCCTTGTTTCAATGAAAACGGAAGAAGAAAAGCTGAAATACTTAACCGAAAACTATAAACTCAAGAATCCGAAAATCATCCTCGACAAATTACTTATCAGAACAGTAATTGAGTTCCCTCACGATGATGGCAAAGTCAGAGTTGGAATTTCTGGCAAATCGGACAACTCCATTTCATTAATCAATTTATCCGAACCGGCCATTCCAAATAATCTTGACTTAAAATACCTTAAAGCAATTTCAAAATTATTAGACGTCAATTCTAAAGCCGGAAAAGAAAAAGATAATTCTTATCTTTCTAATAAAAGCAGTATGATCGTTAATGGAATCGAACTTAATAAAGAAAACAATTGCAAACTATTCAATTGTTTAATTGATAATGTCTTCAACAAGATAATGTACACTCAATTACCTGAGGTTGGTGGAAAAATACAAAAACTAATTAATTCAAAAGACGCTTTTGCTTCATTGTCTTTCTTTGAGCAATTAAATATCATAATTGAATCGCTAAAGCTCATTAATTGTAAAAAATTCAAAGCAGACCTAAAGCCCATCAGACTTGCAACTCCCGCAGATATAAGGCTTAATAAAGACTTATCAAAAATCCCGTTCCGTATCATCAGACAATCACCGACTGGTTTCTACGAGAAAATATTGTTTCCAACAAAAAAAGAATTAACTGAGAAATAATCATCATGAGCTTCAGAACGGTAAAAATAAATGGCCGCTGCAAACTTGAAACCTCCATGGGATATCTGGTCTATAGAAACGATAAAGAAGTTAAGATTCTAATCGATGAAATCAACATGCTGATCATTGAAAATCAGCAAGTATGCATAACATCCGCTCTTATCGCCAGCCTTATTGAACATAAGGTAAGGATTGTGTTCTGTGATACAGAACACAATCCAGCTGGCGAAATCGTTCCTTATGGCATTTGTTATGATAGCCCAGCTAAAATCAAAAAACAGTTTGCATGGAATGAGGCCACGAAAGATTTTGTGTGGCAGAAAATCGTCAAACAGAAGATTTACAATCAAGCAGTGGTTTTAAAAGAACTCAATAAAGAAGAAGCATTTACGTTATTGATGAAATATTATGAGGAAGTGACTCCAGGGGACACAACCAACCGCGAAGGCTTAGCAGCAAAGGCATATTTTGCAGCATTATTCGGAAACAACTTTGATAGACGTTCAAAATCTTTTAAAGTAAACACTTATCTAAATTATGGATATCAAATACTGCTTGCTGCAGTAAATAGAGCTATTGCAGTATATGGATACTTAACCGCAGTCGGCATACATCACAAAGGAGAACAGAATCAATTCAATCTAGGCTGTGACATCATGGAACCATTCAGGCCATTCATCGATTATGCTATCGTAATGGAAACCATCAAAGAAGATGATTTCAAAAGACAGCTGATCAATCTTTTGTCCAACGTCATCATTTATGATGACAAGAATACAATCATGGATAATGCCATCACATTCTATGTACACGATGTCTTAAAAGCCTTGGAAAAGGATGACACCACAATCATGAAGGAATTAACAAGAAATGGGAAATTATAGATATATGAGATCAATATTAATGTTTGACCTTCCCGTCATCAAAGCAAAGCAACGAAGAGAATATAGAAAGTTCGTTAAATATCTGAAAACACAGGGATTCATTATGTTCCAAGAATCCATCTATATAAAATTATCCGTCAATGAATCAGCTGTTAAGAATATCAGAGATGCCATTCAAAGACATGTTCCGCCAGAGGGCTTTGTATCCATGCTTACTATCACAGAAAAGCAATTTGCAAACATTGATTTCCTACTCGGTGAATTCCAGACTGATATCATCAACTCAGATGAAAGAACAATTGAATTATGAAGGTACTGAAGCACCAATACATAGACCAGGATATCGAGCTTGGGAATGGTTCTATCTATAATCTTGTCATCCAAAACCCACAATATCTCAGAAGTTTTCTATATTCTTTAGAAGATCAGATTTCTGATGGCGATGATTTCTTTCTTCTTGCAGAGAAAGGAAAACAGAAGGACTTATCAAAAGAAGGATTCCTCATCTGGAATCCGCTTAAGATTGAAGTCGACCAGAAAAAATTAGATACGTTAATCCAAAAAGATTTAGCTGTTCATACAACTCAGAGCCAAAAGGAAGAGTATCAGCTATTACTGCAAAAGATCAACGAATACATTGATTCATTAAGCTTTTCATATTCCTTGCCTTTGACTTTCCAAAGTGAACTGACTTTGCAGAGTTTCTTAAAAGCAGTATCCTTATCCACAGCAGAAGAACCGGAAGAGTATCTCCAAAAGATTCTCTTCCAAATCAAGAAAATAGCATTTGGCTTTTCATTTGATATTTTCTTCTTTCTCAATCTTCATGACTATCTTTCCGAAGAAGAAATGAAGGTCTTCATAAAGGAAATGAAGAGCATGGAATTGTTCCCAGTATTGATTTCAAGCCATCTACCATCCTATAAAATCGATGATGAATTTGTCATTATCATCGATCAGGATCTATGTGAGCTTCATATTGATTCTGAAGTGCAAAAATCTTAAAATATTGTTAGATTTAGCAGAAAAGCGCCTCAAAACGACAATATTTGAGGTTTGAGAGTACTGCTAAATTTGATTCTTCTCTAACTATGATGGATATGTATTTTGGCATCCATCGTTTGAGAGTACTGCTAAATTTGATTCTTCTCTAACGTTCTTTTTTTGATTGTGCAACACCCACTGTTTGAGAGTACTGCTAAATTTGATTCTTCTCTAACTTGGTACCGCCATAACCGAGCTTAAGGTTGTGTTTGAGAGTACTGCTAAATTTGATTCTTCTCTAACTTGTGTTTTCCTCCTTTCTAGGTTTCCAATTGTTTGAGAGTACTGCTAAATTTGATTCTTCTCTAACTTGAGAATTCTCGCCACTTCGCTGACTGTATGTTTGAGAGTACTGCTAAATTTGATTCTTCTCTAACATTTAAATAGTAAACTACCTCTCGACAGTGTTTGAGAGTACTGCTAAATTTGATTCTTCTCTAACCGAAGTCGTGCGGTCACTTCAATGTAACAGTTTGAGAGTACTGCTAAATTTGATTCTTCTCTAACGCGGAATCGGAATTCGATTGGGATATGATGTTTGAGAGTACTGCTAAATTTGATTCTTCTCTAACTCATAAAGGAGGACAAAGACATGAATTTACGTTTGAGAGTACTGCTAAATTTGATTCTTCTCTAACTCCCTGATACGCATTCTGGATGTCTTCCAGTTTGAGAGTACTGCTAAATTTGATTCTTCTCTAACATGCCGATGGCGGTAGTCAATATTTAGGAAGTTTGAGAGTACTGCTAAATTTGATTCTTCTCTAACGATGTAGATTTCAGATCTAAAGTAAATCAGGTTTGAGAGTACTGCTAAATTTGATTCTTCTCTAACCGACCTGTGTCGTAGGCTATAATAGGTTTGTTTGAGAGTACTGCTAAATTTGATTCTTCTCTAACGGTTATCGAGAATTTTCAGCAGAGCAATCGTTTGAGAGTACTGCTAAATTTGATTCTTCTCTAACCAGACATCTAAGGCATCCAAATTTTGAGCCGTTTGAGAGTACTGCTAAATTTGATTCTTCTCTAACTACGGAATAGCTTCGATGACGGGAACGGGAGTTTGAGAGTACTGCTAAATTTGATTCTTCTCTAACGCTATGGAGTGGTTTATTTGCAAATTGACTGTTTGAGAGTACTGCTAAATTTGATTCTTCTCTAACAGTCTTCCCAGGAAACGCTCTCCATCATCAGTTTGAGAGTACTGCTAAATTTGATTCTTCTCTAACGAATATCCCTGATTGTCTGTTGCATCGGATAGTTTGAGAGTACTGCTAAATTTGATTCTTCTCTAACGTGATTAAGGCTTGAGCCTTTGCCATCTCCGTTTGAGAGTACTGCTAAATTTGATTCTTCTCTAACA
>CAKUXT010000092.1 GCA_934700375.1 uncultured Bacilli bacterium
ATCCTCATATGTCTGAGGAGTGCTGCAGCCGCTTTGCTGCGGAGCGCTTTTACTTCTGTCCGTTCAAGGGAATGGACGGAACGCTTCTTGTCACACAGGATCACTATTACATCTATACCGATGGCCGTTATTGGACTGAGGCAGAAGGTGACATCAAAGGTTCCGGATGTGTCCTTGTCTATATGGGCAAGCATGGCGTTCCTTCCATGGCAGAGTTCATCAAAGAAAACAGGCTTTATCCTTTAGGACTTGATTCTTCTCTCTTCTCCTTGAATGAATTGCGTTCCTTTGCTTTAGATAAGAATTCCACAATCAAACGCGTTTCTTATCGCCGTTTTGTCACTGACCTCCCTTCTCTTCCGAAAGGAAAGATCTGGAAAGTCGAAGACAAATATCTTTCCACAACTCGTGAAGAGAGAGTCTCTGCCATTATGAAAGAGGTAAAACAACAGGGGGCAGAAGCCATTGTCGTTCCGCTTCTTGATGATATCGCTTATGTCTTAGGCTATCGCGGAAGCGATATCCCCTGCACTCCTGTCTTCTACTCCTATCTTTACATCTCTTCTGACAATCATTTAAGCCTCTTCATCGATATGGATAAGGTTCCAAATGATTTCCCCACTGAAATCTCTGTCTACCCTTACGACCAGTTTGAAGACTTCTTAAAACAGCATGAAGAAGTTCCAACTCTCATCGATCCTAACAAGACCAACGCCTTCATCTGTTCTATCCTCAAGCGCCCTGTCTTCAGAAGTTCTCCTGTCTACTATCAGAAGTCCGTCAAAGGCAAGGTTGAGATTGAGAACACGAAAGAGGTTCAGGCAATCGACGGCATTGCTGTCTTGAAGCTGATGAAATATATCGATGACAAGATCGATACCGGAACACTGAACGAAGAGAATCTTGCTGAATATCTCGAACTGCAGAGAAGAAGCAATCCAAGATGCTTCGATCTCTCCTTTGAAACGATTGCTGCAGTCGACAGCAATGCTGCGATGATGCACTATGCGCCTAGCAAAGAAAAGCATTCTCCTGTCACGAGAAACAATCAGCTTCTTTTAGTCGATTCCGGCGGACAGTACTACGGCGGAACAACCGATACCACTCGTACCTTCATCGTCTCCATGCATGTTTCCGACTCTGTCAAACACGACTACACTTTGACTTTGAAATCTCAGATTGCTTTATCCACTACCATCTTTGAAAAAGGATGCACTGGTCACTCTATCGACATCAAGGCTAGAGAGATCATGTGGAAGGAAGGCTTAGACTACAAGTGCGGTACAGGTCACGGAGTAGGTTATATGTCCTGCGTCCATGAAGGACCTATCGGCTTCCGTTTCTATGATCGTCCGAACAGTGGCGACAGCGCTGATTTACAATTAGGTCATATCATCACCATTGAACCTGGTGTCTATAAACCGTACAAATACGGAATCAGATTAGAGAACAACCTCCTTGTCGTTCCTGCCTTTGAAACCGATGACGGCATCTTCTATCAGTTTGAGACAATCACCTATTGTCCGTATGATAGACGTGGCCTCGACCTTGAAATGCTCACTGATGATGAGCTTCGCTGGATCAACGACTATCATCAGATGGTCTTTGAAAAACTGGCACCTTATTGTAAAGGAGACAGCGACCTTCTTGCCTATCTTGTCAAGCAGTGCGCTCCTTTGTATCGATGAACCGCATCGTTCTTTTTGAGCCGGAAAAACCGGCAAATATCGGAAACATCATCCGAACCTGCATGGCGATGGATGCTAAGCTGACTATCATCGGTCCGCTCACTGTTTCCTTAGATGAGAAGGCTTTAAGACGCGCCGAGATGGATTATGCCATCGGCTTTGAAATCGAGCGTTTTGATACTATCGATGAATTTCTTTCCGTCCATGGGAAAGAGGATGGGTATTATATCACCCGTTATTCCGACCATACTTACTGTGATTTCGATTATTCTGATGTCGCTGCTGATCATTTCTTCATGTTCGGAAGAGAGTCTACCGGCATTCCTAAGAATGTCTTGAAAGAACATTACGAAAAGACTGCCCGCATTCCGATGGCGATCAATGCAAGAAGTCTCAATCTCTCCAACTCTGTTGCCATCGTTCTCTCAGAGGCTCTTCGTCAGCAGGACTTCTATTCTCTTGCGACGACTGAGACGATCAAGGGAAGAGATTTCTTAAAGAATTATCCGGAAGGCAAGGAATAGAAATCACTATTTGTTCTTTGACTTGGATTTTGTTCACGCATTAACAATTGCAATCCAAAAGTCAGAAAAGATAAATTGCATATTGAAAAATTGTCTCGTTCACTTTATCATAAAGGTGTCTAGAAATAATGCGCGTTTCCGACAAATTTAATCTAGGAGACTTATATCGCCGGACCGGTGTCGAAAGCCTATCATGAATAGGAATCCTAAAGTCCCGCTGCGGTTTCCGCCTTGTACCATGGGAAAATGGTGAAGATTCTAGATGCGGATGGAAAACCATCCGCTTTTTCTTTTGTCGTATAAGAAATAATGGTAAAATAAGGTATCAATTTTAGGAGGATTGTATGAATTATGATAAAGTAGCATTAGCAACTCTTCGCGGCTTGTCTCTCGACATGATCTGCAAGGCAAAGAGCGGACATCCTGGCATCGCCCTTTCCGCTGCCCCATTAGTTTACACTCTGTTCACAAGGCACCTTGTTGCCAACCCTGAGGATCCCAATTGGATCAACCGCGATCGTTTTGTTTTATCTGCCGGCCATGGCTCTTCTCTTCTTTATGCAACCTTGCATCTTGCCGGATATAAGATTCCGTTAGAACAGCTGATGCAGTTCAGACAATTAGGTTCTTTGACTCCTGGTCATCCTGAATATGGACATACTCCTGGTGTCGATGCCACTTCCGGTCCTCTCGGACAGGGTTTGGCTCAGGCTGTCGGTATGGCAATGGCCGAAGCTCATCTTCAGGCCATCTATCCGGAAGGAAAACGCCTTGTCAACCACTACACCTATGTTCTCACCGGTGACGGCTGCTTAGAGGAAGGCATCTCTCAGGAAGCCATCTCTTTGGCCGGTTTGCAGCAGCTCAACAAGCTG
The DNA here is from genome assembly GCA_934700375.1 of uncultured Bacilli bacterium. GTDB lineage: Bacteria > Bacillota_I > Bacilli_A > RFN20 > CAG-288 > Enterosoma. The sequence continues at coordinate 3,088 of CAKUXT010000092.1, forward strand.
ATCCTTCTTTATGATTGCAACGACTGCACCTTAGACGGACCTTTATCCAATTCTTCTGTCGAAGATACCAAAAAGCGTTTTGAAGCCGCCAAGTGGAACGTTCTTATCGTCAATGACGGCAATGATGTCGATGAGATCGATAAGGCTATCAGCATGGCAAAGCTTGCCAAGAACAAGCCGACTATCATCATCTGCCACACTGTCATCGGTTTCGGTTCTCCTTTGGCAGGTTCTGCAAAGAGCCACGGCAAAGCCTTCACTCCGGAAGAAGTCACAAAGACCAAGGAAACACTCGGCGTTTCTTTCCCGGCCTTCCAGATCAACGAAGAAGCTTATCTTGCCTTTAAGGAAAGCTTCATCAAACGCGGAAAGGCAAGCTATGACGCCTACATGGCCGATTGCAAAGAATATGAGAGCAAATATGCTGAAGACTACAATCGTTTCGTCTCCTTCGAACATAATGATGTCTCCCCTTATATCTTCAAGGGTGCTCCGAAATACGAAGAAGGTTTCAAGGATGCTACAAGAAACACTTCCCAGGCCTTACTTAATATTGTCGCTGAGGAAATCCCGAATCTGATCGGTGGCAGCGCTGACGTCGCAGAATCCGTCAAGACACATGTCAAGACGTTCACAGACTTCTTGCCGACCAACAGAGCCGGTCAGAATGTCAACTTCGGCATCAGAGAATTTGCAATGGCAAGCGCACAGAACGGTATGCTTCTCCACGGCGGACTTAGAACATACATCGGATGCTTCCTTGTCTTTGCTGACTATATGAAAGCAGCTATCCGTATGGCAGCCATGGAAAAGATTCCTGCCATCTATCTCTTCAGCCATGACTCTGTCGCTGTCGGCGAAGATGGTCCGACCCATCAGCCGATTGAACAACTCACCATGCTTCGTTCCATTCCTGATGTCACTGTCTATCGTCCTGGCGATGCTGTTGAATGCGCAGCCGCTTATCGTTATGCGTTCACTTCAAATAGCCGTCCTACCGCAATCATCTTGTCTAGACAGAACCTCATCAACAATCCTGAGACCAGCTTTGAAGGCTCTTTGAAGGGCGGTTATGTCGTTTCCAAAGAACAGAGTGAAGCCATGCTTACACTTCTTGCTACAGGAAGCGAAGTCAATACTGCAATCAGCATTCAGAAGATGTTGTTGAACAATGGTGTCGATACAAGAGTCGTCTCTCTTCCTGCCTTGGATGTTTTCGATAGACAGAGCGAAGACTACAAGAATGAAGTCTTCGGTGTCGATTATGACAAGCGTGTCTTCTTGGAAGCCGGCAAGAGCGATATGCTTTATAAATATGCTAAGACTGTCTTCGGAATCGATCGTTTCGGCGAATCCGCTCCGAGCAATGATGTCTTCAACGATTTAGGTTATACCGCTGAAGCTTTGGCAGAGAAGATTCTTCACCTTGTAAAGTAATCTTATTTTGCAATCTGCGCCCACATTTTTGTGGGCGTTTTTTTGTTTTTCCTCTTTCCGTACAAATGTTTTAGTGAGGGAGAGAATCCCTAGAAAAGAGGAAATTATGAAAACAAAAAGAAGATTAGCTGTTTTGTCGTTGTCGATTCTGGCCGCCGGTCTTGTATCCGCCTGTTCGCTCATCGCGCTTTCCACCGAAAACAAGAAAGACGAAAACAACGGCTCACTCAACATCAGTGAAGTTGAGAACATCAGAATTCTTTCTTCGACCAAGTCTACTGATGGCAATACGATCAGCGTCAATTATTCCTTAATGCCCGCTACCATCAATTATGTCAACTTCAACGCTTCCTTGAAGTGGTCCGATAAGGTATCCGAAGAATTCGAAAGCGCGACATGGCATGAGAACAAAGACTGCGACGAATACATCAAATATGAAATCAACCAGTCTTCCAAGACCATCATCTTCACCTGCTTGCAGCCTTTCGGTCACGAAATTCTTTTTACGATGTCTTCTCCGAATAATTCTGCAATCCGTTCTTCCATGACATTGAATTACTCTAGAAAAGAGATTACGGCTCCGATTGTCAATATTGCTGCAAATGGCTTTGTCGAGAACCAGGCATTGAATATCGATTGCACGCTTCCTGTCTATTCTGTCGGTTCTGTCGGTGAGAAGCCAACTGACAAATTCAACATCGAAAAGACTTATATCAATAATGGTGATAAGCGTTTTGATGATCTCTTTGTCCAGCCTTCTACTGTCGGACTCTATGCCTCTTCCTTCAAGTTCAATGGAAAGGCCTATTCCAATCCTGAACTTCTTCGTATGGCTATCAGAGATCATGTCAACGAATACATGCTTTCTTTGATCGAATTGAAGAATCCGAAGACTTTCACAGCTAAGGAATTCGAAGAAGCGTTCACTTATGAGTATGCAGCTTATTCTATGGGCGGAAAGACAGTCTTTTTGAAAAACAGCACCTTGATGACAAGCTTCCTTGAGAAATATCAGACTTACTATGAAAGCGGCAGCGCTTATCAGGTCACTGTCAATTACGACAAGAGAAAAATCTTCACCAAAAAACTATCCATCGAATTATCTCAGGATAGTCTTACCGATATCAGATTAGAAGACACGGACATTGTCTTCTAACAGTGGAGTACCTTCGCTAATCCACCCAAGGAGGTTTCCTTCAAATCGGAGGGAATCTCCTTTCCTGTTTCATTCATCGCTTTGATGACCGTATCAAAAGAGACTTTGTTCTTTCTGAAAACAGAAATATTCTTTGCATATAAATAGGAACTATAGGCGTGTACGCTTGCCATTCCGTTTCTTTCGATGCAGGGAATCTGGACATAACCGTTGACAGGATCACAAGTAAGGCCGAGGAAGTGTTCCATGGCGACTTCTGCAGCATATTCAATCTGATGAACATCAAGATGATGCAGATAGGAAAGACAGGAGGCAGCAAAAGAAGAAGCTGATCCGATTTCGGCCTGGCACCCTAACAGAGCACCTGAAAGCGATGCGTTCTCCTTGATGAAGTTGCAGACAAAGGCACCTACTAGATACGCTTTTGCAATATCCTCAAAAGAGCGATGGCAATGATGGTATTCGTAATAAAGAACAGAAGGGACAACACCTGCTGAACCACAGGTAGGAGAAGTGACAATCATTTTTCCTCTTGCATTAGCTTCTGATATCGCATAGGCATATCCTGTAAGTAGCATGATACGCTTTTCTGCGATATTCTTTTTCTTATTGGCATCGGCGATGATCTTTCCGCTGACAGAGTTCAGTTTGAGTGGGCCAGGAAGAATATCATTATGTTTCAAAGACTCTTCTAGAGTAGAGAATGATATTTCTAACATTTTCTTGGAATAATCAAGAATGTCTTTCCCTTCCAATGCTTCGATCATCTCATATATGTCCTGATAATGATGTTCTTTCATATATTCGATGGCTTGACTGTATTCAGAAAAAGGATAGACTTCTTCATCTTTGACTTCTTCATTCTCAACGCAGAAGCTTCCGCCACCGATAGATAAATAACGACGGTTGATTGAAGTTCCATCCTCTAATAAAGCGATCATCTCCATCGTATTAGGATGGACAAGATTCTTCAAGGAAGCGATGAATTCGACTTTTGTCGGATAAGGATTCAATGCCTTAATGATGATCTGATCCGTGAAATGTCCTTTGCCAGTCAAAGCAAGAGAACCAAAAAGCTTCACTTCAAAAGAAGTAGGATTCTTGTCTTTGACATATTCTAAAAAATCTTTGCAGATTCTATAAGGACCAATCGTATGAGATGAGGAAGGACCAGGTCCGACCATCAATAATGATTTCAATGATTTCATGACAATATTGTACAACAATACAGGCAAAAGAAAAACGGGAAGTCGATCGACAACCCGTTTCATTCGCCTTAATGTTTTCTTCTGGCGTTTTCGGACTTGAGTTTTCTCTTCAATCCCTTTTTAAGGAAGAAGTCGTGTTTACGATAGTCCGCGATGGTTCCAGCCTTGTTGACCTGACGCTTGAATCTTCTCATTGCGCCGTCTAAGGTTTCACCTTCTCTAACAACTGTCTTAGGCAATGTGTCTCACCTCGTTTCTAAAAGCCATGCGTTATTCTACTCTAATTCGAGCCTAAAAACAACATTTTTCTGCTGAATTTTCCTAATAATTCAGCGGAAGGAGGGTTTCTCCATAGGTTGCGATGATGACACCGCTTCCGACAAGTCTATCACCTTGATAAAGACAGGCAACCTGGCCTTTTGCAACATAATCGTATCCATCGTAATCAAGATAAGCAGATGTTTTATCAGGACGGATTCTTAATGTGACAGGCATATCCTTTCCGCGATAACGGAACTTACAGTTGCAAGGGTATTCGCCTTCTGGCAAATCACTTCCGATCCAGTTGAAGTTATCCAAGAGACATCGATAGGATTTACGATATGTATTTCCTTGTTCCTGTGCGACATAAAGGATGTTCTTGTTGACATCTTTTCCGACGACAAAATAAGGATCCATAGTATGGCCTTTGATGCCACCGATATTAAGGCCTCTATGCTGACCGACTGTATAGTAAAGAACACCGTCATGCTCTTTCAGTGTTTCACCTGTTACCATATCGACAATCTTTCCAGGCTTTGCAGGAAGGTAATTGTTCAAAAACTGTTTGAAGTTTCTCTCTCCGATAAAGCAGAC
>CAKUXT010000093.1 GCA_934700375.1 uncultured Bacilli bacterium
CGCCGATGGATGGATTCCCTGGAATCCATCCATCATTGCTATTGCTCCTTGGTCCAGTGAGAGGGGTGCACTACATTCCAGGCGAAGATTTTTATAAATCTATAAACGGCCTTGCTTACGGAAAATACGCTTTCATTCTCAAACAATTCGATAAAAATAATCAATTATTGTTGGAGACCGATTATATCGAATTTTCGATTGAGGAACCAGAGCAACCAGAATTTGGGCATTGGAACTTTATTTAGTGTTTTCTATATAATCAAAAGAATCGAACGCGTATGAAAAATATTACAATACAGTTTAATTGTAAGCGTAAATAATTAGGAGTAATTCAAAAAAGCCTCTACCATGTGAAAATCATGGCGGAGGCAATTTTTAGATATGAGGAGAGAGCGTAATTTCAACGCCCCCATATCAGATGAGGTCCTTCCGATAGAATGAATCGGAAAGATTTTTTCATTGTATCTGATTTAGTAGAAAGTGATCATCTCGTTCTGGAAGGAACCAAAGAGCGAAACCTTTTGTTTGACTCTCATTAACAGTGTCAAAGTCGGCTTTTCGCTTTTTGCATTCTCAATCAGGAACAAGGAATACCACTTTCTGTCGGGCTTATAGACTAAGAAGAGCTCTCCGTAAGTGACCATGTTCTTCATAATATCGAGCGTCTTGAATCCGACACGATCGAAATTGTATTCGTTTGAATTCTTGATGCCGGAGTTCTTGATGTCTTTGTCTGAAATCGTATAGGAAGAGACGATATCCTTTCCGTACTGTCTGTCAGTATCGATTTCGACAGTCTGGATATCGCATGCGTTGTTTGGCTTGAAAGGATAGGAATTGCGGTCGCATTTGCGCCAAAAATAATCTACCATGTTGTCACAGCTGAGTAGGTTGGTTCTTGTTTCGTACAAATCCTCGTTTCTTTCTGCCATAGGTGCCTCCTATCTTTTCTTTGACATTGTCTCCTTGACTAATTCGGGATCGATGTTCTGGAAAGTGACGACATCACAGTGATCTTTTACTGCCATCAATTCTTCTACGCTCTGAATTGTCCAGGCATTGACATAATGTTTCTGATAGTATTTTATCACTTTTTTCTTGCCTAATGCATGGAAATCAATATCGATTGCTTCAAAAAGATGTCTTAACGGATACAGAGCCGTATATTTGCCTTCTGCGACAAGAAGAAGCTGTCTCATGAAACCGGAATGTTTGAAGGGAGTAAGTGCTCTAGGATCAAAGGAGATCAGAATGTAGTTCTTCTTGTCCTTGACGTTTGCAATTTCTTTTCGTACACGTTTTGCAAGTGCCTTATAGTTCTTCTGCCAGACCTTGAGTTCGATGACAATCGGAACTTCTTCGTTGATTCTGTCCATGACTTCACGAAGCGTTGAAATCTCTTCTCCGTCTCTTAAACGATAGTTCTCTTTGATTTCCTTGGATGTCATCTCTTCGATGATTCCAGGTTTACCTGTCGTTCTGATCAAGTCTGAATCATGGCAGACGATAAGTTCATCATCTGTTGTCAGATGAACATCAAGCTCAATAGCCATATGGTGGTTCTTGGCATTGAGGAAGGCGTTCATTCCGTTTTCTGTAAACTCTTCAGTATGAAGACCTCTGTGGCAGATACCATATTTGAATATCGGTGAGATGTTATCGATGAATTTCTGTTTTTTCATTGTTGTTGTATTCTCCTACACAACTAATATTTTAGTCTTCTTGATCGAATGCTGCTAAACCTTTTGCAATAGTTGTCTTCTTTGTCTTGACGTTCGGGATGAATAAGAAGATGCCTAAGGAGATGACAAGGCAGACAAGTGCATAGACAGGAAGATAACCGAAGTTGAAGCCATCAGTCAATAATAACAAGCCTAATAAGACAGGAGTGATGGTCTGTGCTGCCATGGAGGAAGCGTAATAATAACCGGTGAAACGCCCGATCTTGCTGGAAGGACAGAGCTCAACAACCATCGGGAAGGAGTTGACGTGGACTAAAGACATACCGAATCCTTTGACTAACCAGATACCATAGATTTCCCAAGGGAACTTTCCGGCTCCTGCAGCACCTTTTAAGATGGTAAATGTCAAAGTTGTCCAGATGACATAGGATAATAACGAAATGGAAAGACCTGAAACCAAAGTCCATTTTCTTCCGATTTTGGAAGCAATCATTCCGCCTAAAGCAAAACCTAAGACAGAACCGACACCGCCCATGATGACATTGAGGGAGTTGGATCTTGTAGAAGCGCCTAAATAGTAAATGGTATAGTTGCCCATGAAGGTACCAATACCGTTATCAGCCATAAACCAGAAGAATTCAGCGGCTAAGATGAGGATAAGCATGGTCTTGTTGGCCTTGCTCATCGGGCCTTCTTCTTCAACCTTTGTTGCAGTTTCAGCCATCTCTTCACCGCGTCTCATCTCATCTCTCATCTCTTCTTCAATCTTGTTTTCCTTGATGGTGAAGAATAAGACAAGGGCGGAGATGACCATTAAGATACTGGCGATAAGGAAGGGGCCTTCAATCGCCCAGATGTTTCCAGTCCAGATTGTATTCTTGCCGTTTGTACCTAAGTATTCGGAGAGAACGAAGATCATACCGACAATAGTGGCGAAGAAGCCACCGATATAGCCCATGATATTGATAATGCCGTTTGCTTTGGAGCGGAGAGGCTTCGGAGTGATGTCAGGCATTAAAGCAACTGCAGGGTTACGATACATCATGGCGAAGACGACAACAACAAACATCATAACCAACATGCCGGCGAGATTGTTGTAGTGGAAGAAGACAGGGACGAAGGGGAATGCAATAGCGCAGACGAATGTGCCGACTAAGATGTAAGGCATACGCTTACCAATCTTGGTATGTGTCTTGTCAGAGAGATGTCCGAAGATAGGAAGAAGAATCAAGGCGGCAAGGTTATCGAGTGCCATCATGATACCGACAAGGTACTGAACTTCTTTCTCGTTGTCGGTGTGAAGCGCTTTCTTGAATGCTTCGCTTAAGAATGTCGGGCACCAGCTATCGTAGACCTGCCACAATAACAGAATGCCGAAAAAGGCGAAACCAATGAGAAAAACTCGTTTGTAATTGAGCTTCAGTGGTTTCTCGACGTTGTTAGGGGTGTTTTCCATTTTAATATCCTCACTGCGACTATCTTAACGCACAAACGGCTTAATTGCTAGGGCTTTCATTCGTTTTTGAACACTTATTCATGATTACGAAACGAAATGTGAATATTGTCTTACCAATCCTTTTCAAAAAGAGACGGAAAATATACATTTGTTGTTGTTTCATGGTAAGATAAATGCCTATGAAAGATTTAATGAACAACGATTTATCTGTATTGAAAGAGAAGAAATTATATCTTCTCGACATGGATGGTACAATCTACTTAGGAAATCAGCTTTTCCCTTGTACCTTGCCCTTCTTAAAAAGAATCAAGGACAAAGGAGGAAGATATCTCTTTATCACCAATAACTCTTCAAAATCAGTATCCAGTTATGTCGATAAACTTCATTCCCTTGGAATTACTGAAGTGACAGAAAAAGACTTCTTCACATCCTCTCAGGCCAGTGAAAGACTGATGAAAGAAAAATTCGGTGATGATTTGCTCTATGTACAAGGGACTAAGTCCTTTGTCAAAGAGCTGAAGGAATTCGGCCTGAATGTCACAGAAGAATATGATGACAGTGCAAAAGCCGTATTAGTAGGCTTTGACAGCGAACTGAATATGGAGAAGATGATCAAAACCTGCAAGATGCTCACCTTCCATCCTGACATTCCCTATTTTGCTACTAATCCCGATTGGGTATGCCCGACAGAATGGGGCTATATTCCAGACTGCGGCTCAATGTGCTTCTCCTATAACAAGGCGACAGGAAGAATGCCGGAGTTCATTGGAAAGCCCTCTAGTCGTATGATTGACTTAGCAGTTAAGATGACCGGATACAGAAAAGAGGACACGGTCGTTATCGGTGATAGGCTCTACACCGATATCGCAAGCGGCAATCATGCAGGTGTCACGACAATCTGTGTCTTATCCGGTGAAGTGAAGAAAGAAGAGGTCTTAAAAGCCACAGGTGCTGAAAAACCAACCCTCTTAGTCGATGACCTATCTTCAGTATTCTAGTCATTTGAATAAAATCAGCGTATATTGACTTTATAGAAAGCGAGACAACAAAATGAAAGAAACAATCAGACTTGATGAACTCAGTGAAGTAAGAAAAGAATACTTATCTGATAGAACAAACACGGTCATGCGCCATGTCTTAGCCAACACTGCAATCAGCGATGCGACATTCAACGGCGACAATACCGACAATCAGTTTGTCTTCTCTATCGATATTCCGACGATGTCTGTCTGCAATCAGATGAAATCCGGCAGATGCTGGATCTTCTCCGCTTCCACCATCTTAAGAGAAATCATCGCCAAGAAGCTCAATATCAAGGATGGCTTTGAAATTTCCCAGAACTACATCTCCTACTTCGATAAGCTTGAAAAATACAATTACTATATGGAGAATGTCATCTCTCTTGCCCTAAAGGGCGAAGAGAAGAACTCCAGAAGAATGCAGTTCCTTCTCTCTTCCGGTGTCGGAGACGGCGGTCAGTGGGATATGTTTGTCGATCTTGTCAAGAAGTACGGTATCGTCCCTAAACCTGCCTTCCCGGAGACAAGACAGAGTTCTAATACCAGCCTTTCCTCCTCTTTGGCCAATGCTGCATTAAGAGAGTTTGCCTCTAAAGTCTATCAGATGAAAGACCAGGGAATCGATGCCCTTCATGAGCTCAAGAGCGAATATATGAAGAAGCTCTATTCTCTCTTCACCTCTTCTTTTGGTGTCCCGCCGACAGAATTCGATTTTGAATACACCGATTGCAAAGGCGAATACCATATTGAAAAAGGATTGACGCCGAAATCCTTCTTTGAAAAGTATATCGGCGATGAAATCGATGAATATGTCTCTTTGATCAATGCCCCGACAAAAGACAAGGAATACTATCAGACCTACAATGTCGAATTGGTAGGCAATGTCTTAGAAGGAAAACCGATCACCCATCTCAATCTTCCGATGGAAAGACTTGAAGAACTCATCATTGAGCAGCTGAAGAACGGCGAAATTGTCTGGTTCGGCAGCGATGTTTCCTATTATGGCGACAGATCTGTTGGTACATGGGATGTTGACTCCTATGACTTTGTCACACCTTTCGGCCTTGATTTTGCCTTTGACAAAGCAGAAATGCTCGATTTCTATCACTCCGCAATGAACCATGCCATGGTCATCACCGGTGTTGATCTTATCGATAACAAGCCTGTCAGATGGAAGATTGAAAACTCTTGGGGTAAAGATAGCGGAAAGAACGGCTATTATTTGATGAGCGAAAAGTTCTTCTCTCTGTTTGCCTATCAGGCAGCCGTCAAGATGAAATACCTCAATGAAAAAGAGAAAGAAGCCTTGAAGAAGAAACCAGTCCTTCTTTCACCTTGGGATCCTTTCGGAACCCTTGCTGACTGAACAGACTGAGGTGGAATATGCATACATTATCAAGAAAAAAGAATCTGATGTTTCCCATGCCTGTTCTTCTCATTGCAACCTATAACGAAGATAAGACTGTCAATGTCATGAATGCAGCCTGGGGAACCTTAGAAGACAGCAATATGATCCTTATCGAACTGACTCGTGATCATAAGACAAGCGAAAACATCTTAAGAGAAAAAGCCTTCACTGTTGCCTTTGCAACAGAAAAGCACATCAAAGAAGCCGATTACTTCGGACTCGTCAGCGGAAACGATACCAAAGACAAGTTTGAAAAGACACATCTTCATGTTCATGATGCTATTGTTGTACATGCACCTGTCATTGACGAATATCCAGTCTCTCTTCTCTGTCATTTAGAGAGAGTCGATGAGACAAACGGAGACTTTGCAGTCTACGGCAAGATTGAGGATATCTCAGTGGATGACGCTTTCCTTGATGAGAACGGAAACTTAGATATCGACAAGTGCGGTTTTGTCACGTATTCCTCTTCTGATCACTCTTATCGAGCCCTCGGAAAGAAGGTGGCATCTGCCTTCTCTGTCGGAAAAGAAATCAAATGATTCATGCGGTAGGAAACTACCGCATTTTCACTGGAAAAGGAATCATACCTTAAATGAAACTTAAATGAACATTAAGTTTTTGTTAAGTTTTTTAGGCTTTTTTAAGGAACGATGAAAGCTTTGATTTTTGTGTAAGCGGTTACTGAATTTGTTATGTTTCTTTGACTTTGAATGATTTCTGGCCGATTTTTTGATAAAACCAACCAAATTGTTATAGGGAAATGACATTTTTCAGTTTTAGCCCGAATGGGTAAAAATGACTTTGAAATTTTCCTTTCAAATATGAATATTTAAAATTGAAGAGGTTTTTTGAAAAGGAGGTTTTATTGATGTTGAAAAGTAAACGAATCTGTATTTCTTTGTTGTCTCTTGTCGCTCTCTTAGGTGCTTGTGACAAGAAACCTGGTACAGACACTGGCGTATTAGAGACGGGTAAGCCGACAGAAGGGCCTCAGACAACAGAAAAAGGAACAGAAACACCAGTCATCAAGAAAGATCACACAATCGATGATTTGTACAATCGTATCCTTGAACTGGAAAAAGGTAACTTCAAAGTCGATTATGGTACGGATGAGAATTCCTATACCGATACCTACAATGAGAATTATTGTTATATCGGATTCCAGGACTATGGAACAGTCGCACTTGATAGCTATGATGAAACAGTCTCCAAAGATAAGCTCTGTTACAACTTCACGTATGATGAGTCAACTGATTCTTATGCTTTGCAGACAGTCGCTTTCTATTATGACCTCGTCAATGGCGGCAATAAGACTGCTAATTCGACAAAGCCGTTCAATTATCTCACCTATCTTGATACCGATAAGGATGTTTTTACCTTCTTGAAGGAAGGCATTGTCAAAGAAGGAGACACCTTCTATGTCGAAAGCTACTACTGCATGATGCTTTTCTCCTATACGCTTCATATCGGCAACTATTTCAATTATGGAAGTGTTGCTCGCCTTGCCTTTGAATTCGATGATAAAGACAATCTGCTTGTGAAGGCACAAGGCAAAATCGATCAGATCAGATATGCAGATATCATCTCTGCTAAATTCTATGATGTCGGAACAGCAACTGATCCATGGATTGATTCCTTCTTCGCAGATGGATTCAAACTTCCTGATACGAAGCCAACAACAGATGAAGCAAAGATTCTTACCGGAAATAATCTGACCATCAAAGGCGATGTCGAATATGTCTATACCGAGGCCAATCCTGCAAAAACAAAACAGGGGACAGTCCATAACGTCTATACGGAAACAGGTGCCTATCGTTCCAGTGTCACGACAGGAAACCTCGATGTTAACTGGGACTATACGACATTGAAAGATGATGGAACCTATAAGACAGGTCTTGATGCGACCAATGCTGTCTATACAGCAAAGGTCTCCTCTGAAAAAGAAGCTCTTCCTTCTTTGAAGAATGTTCTCAATGTCAACGCACTGAGAAAGACAGGAGACAACACATTCACTTATTTCGGAGCCAATCTCTCCGATGTTGTCGATGCTCTCTATGGTCAGGATAAATCCTATCAGAGTTTCACATCGATCGGCGGTGTTACCTTTACGCTTAATAATGGTGTCATCTCTCATGCCGATGTCTATTATGGAG
>CAKUXT010000094.1 GCA_934700375.1 uncultured Bacilli bacterium
CACTGGTGCTGCTCAGATGGATGGTGCTATCCTTGTTGTCGCTGCCACCGATGGTGTCATGCCTCAGACAAGAGAACACGTCTTACTTGCTCGTCAGGTCGGTGTTCCTTATATCGTTGTCTTCCTTAACAAGTGCGATATGGTCGATGATCCTGAATTAGTCGACTTAGTCGAAATGGAAGTCCGTGAACTTCTCAACGAGTACGGATTCCCTGGAGATGAACTCCCTGTCGTCAGAGGTTCTGCTTTACAGGCCCTCAATGGTGACAAGGCTGCTGAAGAGCACATCATGGAACTTATGGATGCCTGCGATTCTTACATCCCTGATCCTGTCCGTGATAACGATAAGCCGTTCCTCATGGCTGTCGAAGATGTCATGACCATCACTGGCCGTGGTACCGTCGCAACCGGTAGAGTCGAACGTGGTATGTTAAAGCCGAACGATGAAGTTGAAATCGTTGGTATCATGGATACAAGAAAGTGCGTCTGCACCTCTCTTGAAATGTTCCGTAAGATCCTCGACTTCGCTGAAGCCGGCGACAACATCGGTGCCCTTTTAAGAGGTGTCGACAGAGATCAGATCGTCAGAGGTCAGGTCCTCTGCAAACCTGGCAGCGTCACTCCTCACAAGAAGTTCAAGGGTCAGGTCTATGTCTTAAAGAAAGAAGAAGGTGGCCGTCACACTGGTTTCACCAACAACTACAGACCTCAGTTCTACTTCAGAACAACTGACGTCACTGGAACTGTCACTCTTCCTGCTGATGTTCAGATGGTCATGCCTGGTGATAACGTTGAGCTCACTGTCGAACTCATCCACCCCATCGCTCTTGAAAACCAGACCAAGTTCTCCATCCGTGAAGGTGGTCACACCGTCGGTGCCGGAACTGTTTCCGAAATTCTTGCTTAATCTTTGATTAAACTCAAACGCTCATCCTTTATGGGTGGGCGTTTTTTGTTCTTAAAAAAACGCTGTGTTTATCATATAATAATTAAATCGGAGGTGCGCTATGAAGAAACAAGAACGGGATAATTATATCTTTGCAAAAAAATCACTGCTTCTACAGCTGTTTTTATACTATTATTCGGATGTTCCCTACGATGCTCTTGTTCTGCGTTCCTTTGGCTTCAGCTTCGATCTTACCTGTAATTTCAAAGCAATTGTCAAAAGCCATAAGGGCCATATTCATAAATATGTGACCCACATCTTTTTATCGATGTCCGGTGTCAATTTTGAGAAGATGGATGTGATGGGTGATGTCAATATCGTCCGCGTGAAGAATATCACTTCTGTCGACGAGTTCTATGAACCGGAAGCTTCTTTGAATGTTTATTTTGATGGTGCAAAATTTTATGCTACCGGTTATCTGGAAGGAAGAAAGATCGATTATCGCTTCTCACCGAAAAAGAAGAGCGTGACGGATGATCTTCTTTTCCACTTAGGAAACGATAAAAAGCTTTCAGGAATCAATTCCTCTGCAGACTGTTTTGTCCTGTGGCTGATGAAATTATATACATCCAAATTGAATGCTGATCTGATTATGGGTGCAGGCATCAATGCGGACTATGGCGCTAAGGATTGGTCTTCTTTGATCGATTGCCTGAACAATGACTTCTATCAGGGAGACTATAAATTCGCTGATGAAATCGAACATTATATCGGTAAAGAGTTATTCACTTCTTCCATGGTTCTGAAGACATCCGGTTTTGATTCTTATAAGTCTCTCAATCGTGAATTGTATGAATTCCCGGCTGCCAAGAGCTTCGATGATCCTGATTCGACTTTATATCACTGCGTCGATTACATCGAGAAACATGCTCATACGACAGTCATCACCTATAATTACGATACAAACCTCGAATATCTTCTGAAGAAGAGAGGAATCCGTTATACGACAGTCTACGATGACAATTCCTTTGTCGATAAAGAGGCCAGTGTTGATATTTATCATGTCCACGGCCTTCTTCCTTATGACAAATACAACGAGAAGAAGTTTACGGATTCATTGATCTTCAACGAATCCGAATACTACTATTTATACAATAATCCGTATTCTTGGAACATTGCAAAGCAGCTTCATGATTTCAAGTTCAATGTCTGTATCTTCATCGGCATTTCCTTGACCGATCCTGATATGAAGAGACTTCTTGAACTGGCTCAGAACTATCTGAAGTTCAACTTTATCTTCTTAAAGAAAGAGAAGGATTTCTCAGAGACGGTATACCGTGATCTGACTTCTTATTTCTTCACATTCGATCTGATTGTCATCTGGATTGACGAATATTCTCAAATAGCGGATTACCTGGAGAATCTATAAAATGAAAATAAAAAACAATTCATCTTTTTCGCAAGGGGAAGTGTGCGGCACGGGAAGAAAATTCGCTTCCTATGTTTTAGATTTCCTGACATCTGTCATTCTGATGGTTTTAGTCTTCACAATCAGTGAATCCATCATGAACAGCACAGCTATGATGAAAGGATATCGTGAAGATATCATGACATCCTATTCGTCCTTGATTGCGATGATCGAAGAAAGCGGCATTTCAGAAGCTGATGAAAAAGAGAACCTTTTCGCTTCTTCTGTCCTGCAGCAAAATTATATGAAGGGTGCTGTCCTTCATTCTTTGAAAGTGAACAATGTCGATGGCATCAGCGAAGATACCTATAAAGATGTCAAAGAAGTCGATGCTAAAAACGATTACGCTTTCTCTTATTTTGTCTCTTTCAAATCTTCTCATCTTTCTGATTATGAAGAGGAAGGAAAGAACACTGTCGGAACCAAATATTATTATGATGAATTGGTCAAGTATGCTTCTATTGATTATTTCAGTCTGGATGAGAATCAATATCCGCTGATCGCAGTTGATTCTGCTAAAGCAATCGACAATTATTTCCGTGATTCTTCTTATAGTGTCGGAAGCAAAGCCTATTCCGAAATCGCATCTTCCTATTCTCTTCTGATCAGCGCCGGCATCAAAGACCTTCAGAACAATTACAAACCTTATAAACTGCTTTTTGAAGGCTATCAGCTCAACTTGAAGAAGCTTTACAAGGTTCGTTATCTTGAACTCTTCCTCTGCTATCTTTTCACCTTGTTCATCATCTATATGCTATTCCCTCTCTTATTCAGAAACGGTCAGACTTTATCGATGAAGATCCTTAAAATCGGTGCGACAGACAAGAAAGGAAATGATATTGCCTGGTATCAGCTTCTTATCAAGTATGCAGTCAATGTGTTTGAATATTTCCTGATCATCTCTGTCGTCGCCCTTCTTTTCTATGGGACTGATGCGCTTGATCTTATCGGTTCTTCGATATTCTGGAATATCTCCTATCTTTCCTTAGGTGCATTTTCGTTTATCTTTATGGCCTGTTCTATTCTTCTGACATTCTGTCTAAGAAAAACAAGGCAGTCCATCTCCGAATATCTCTCCTTTATGGTCGTCCGTGATACGGATGTCATGAAAGTGGAAGAAGTCATTGATACAGAGGATGAATATGGAAGAAAATAAGAACGAAACAGTCATTGAGCTTGATTATCCTGCCGTTCTTTTGGGACGCAATTTTGCAGGGCGTTTTTTTGATCTTTTCATGTTTGTCGTCCTCGGTTTTGTTCTGATGGTTCCTTCTTTGTTTATCATCCAAGGAAACAAAACCTATAATTCCTGGATCGACAGACAATATCAGATTCAATTGGATTCTCAGCTTTATCAGAAGAACAAAGAAGGGAAGATCGTCAATCTTGTCTCTTACTATAACGAGGTGGATGATCTCACCTTCAATGAGAAATCAGAAAAGATGAATGATGCGCTTATCTTCTTCTTTGAAGATTTTGTCAACGAGGAGCTCAATCACACCGGAAATAAGATCCTCCTCGATTACAAAGCGGAATGCAAAGATGAGCAGGAGAACAAACTCTTTGATGCCGAGGGAAAAAGAGTCATCCTCTCTTCTGACTATGATAGTCTTTACTATTCCACCTACTCTTCTCTTATCAAAGACAAGGCGTTAGGCTATCTCAATCTGAAAGATGACTTTCTTTCACTGAAAAAGAAGACAAGCCTTACCTACTTGATTACGCTTCCGATGATGTTTGTTCTCTCTTACATCATTCTTTACTATATTGTTCCTTTATGCCTCTCTCGCGGAAAGCAGACGCTTGGAATGAAGATCACCAAGACTGCTCTTCTTTCTGTCGATGGCTTTTCTGTGAAACCCTTGCGTTTCTCATTGAAATTCTTATTCAAACTGTTCATTGTTCTGATTGGATCCTTTGCTGCTTTGTTCATTCCGCTTGCTGTATCGATAACGATGATTGTTGTCTTAAAGACACATCAGTCCTTAAGCGAATACGTCAGCAATACCTATCTTATATCTATCGAAGACCAAAGCATTTATAAGGATTTGACCGAGTATCGCATCGCTCATAAGGAGGTGGATTTTGAAAAATACCTTAAAAAACAGCAAAGAAAATCATAAACAGGCTTAGATGTTTTGAATAATGTACTGATATTTAGTATAATTTAATTATATTTCACAGGAGAACTTTTCTATGGAAATCAGACTGGTCGGTCTTACAAAGAAGTTTCCAGGCGATGCTA
This sequence comes from uncultured Bacilli bacterium, assembly GCA_934700375.1. GTDB lineage: Bacteria > Bacillota_I > Bacilli_A > RFN20 > CAG-288 > Enterosoma. The sequence goes on from CAKUXT010000094.1 coordinate 4,600, forward strand.
AAAAGGGCATACCGGATACTGTTGCAGTCGATGATTTGAATATCACCATCAAGGACGGAGAATTAATCGGTCTTCTTGGACCTAGCGGATGCGGTAAATCTACAACGTTATACATGTTATCCGGCTTAAAAGAACCTACATCTGGTGAAATCTGGTTTGATGATGAGGATGTTACACATCTCGCACCGGAAAAGAGAGGAATCGGTTTGGTCTTCCAGAACTACGCCCTTTATCCTCATATGACGGTTTATAAGAACGTCGCTTTCCCTCTTACCAACCTCAAGGTCGAAGAGAACAAGAAAGATTTTGATATTGAAAGAGACAGAACTATTCTTTCTATTTTGGAAAAGAAAGAAGAGGTTTTCCATCTGATTACATCCAGCGCCGTTGATGGCGTTGTCAATAAAAACAGAGCAATCTTTGTTCTGACAAATGCCTATGAAGTCTCTAAGAGTGTTGCCGCTTCTGTTTTCAGCTATGTCGGCACACAGGAAGAGCTTGTTGATGATAGTGTCAATAAGGCTAAAGAGATGCTTGAAGCAGATCTTAATAAGAGACTCGCTGCCTATCAGGCCAAGAACATCGAAGTCAACGATAAGAACGAACTTCTCATTGATGGTCAGCCTACTCTTGTCACAAGAAAGTTATCCAAGGATGAAATCGATGCTCTTGTCCGCTCTGCAGCAAGACTTGTTCAGATTGAAGATTATCTCCAGAGAAAACCGAGTGAATTATCAGGCGGTCAGCAGCAGCGTGTCGCTATCGCCCGTGCTTTGGTCAAACGTCCGAAAGTTCTTCTTCTCGATGAACCTCTTTCTAACCTCGATGCCCGTCTTAGAATCCAGACCCGTGAAGAGATCAGAAGAATTCAGCAGGAGACCGGTATCACTACCGTCTTTGTCACACATGACCAGGAAGAGGCTATGTCCATCTGCGATGATATCGTCGTTATGAAGAACGGCAAAGAGATGCAGAAAGATCATCCTCAGGAAGTCTATCGCGATCCGAAGAACCTCTTCGTCGCCAAGTTCTTAGGAACTCCTCCAATCAACGTTTTCAAAGCAAATATCAGCAATAACCAGATTTTTATCGGAAGCGAAAAGATCTTGGATAGCAAAGTCGATGTCCATGACGGAGAATGCTATGTCGGTATCAGACCGGAAGGCTTCCTCCTTTATGGTGAAGCAAAAGAAGAGGACAAGGTCCTCACTTTGACCTGCAACGAAGTCCAGACAATGGGTAGAGATTTATCCCTCATCTGCTCTTCGCTTTGGCTTGTCGGAGATAAGATCAAAATCATCGTCGACTCTGATCTTGATGTCAAAGTCGGTGAAATCAAGTTCGCTCTTCGTTACAACAAGGTCTTTGTTTTCGACGGAAAGACAGAAGAGAGAATCTATCTGACTCAGGAAGAGGTCGAAGCCAACGAAAGAGAAAAGCAGGAAAGACTTGCTGAGATAGAAGAGGTCAGAGCAAAAGAAGAAGCTCTTGCCTATAATGATGAGGAAGAGAACAAGTAATTCTTATGGAAAACAAGAATAACTGGAAAGCCTGGCTGTATCTCTCACCGGCTTTGATCCTCATGTCACTATTTACGTTCTTCCCTCTCATCAATACTTTTGTCGTCTCTTTTATGACGAGTTATAAGGATTACTCTCGCGGCAAAGGAACCGGATTCACTTTCAGCAACTATGGTGTTGTCTTAGGCTTTGTCGAAAGAAACAAAGGTTCTGGCGTCTTTGATAAGACCTTCTTCAGCTGGAACAGCCCTTCCGCGTTGACAAACACTTTGCTGATCACAATCGTCACTGTTCCTCTTTCTGTCATCATCGCACTTCTGATTGCAATCTGTCTTAACAATATCAAACCGTTGAAGAAGTTCTTCCAGACCATCTTCTTTATGCCTTATGTCACAAACGTCATCGCTGTCGGTATGGTCTTTGCGGTCATGTTCCAAAGAGGCGGTGTCATCAACTCTATCTTCAACATTACCACAGACTGGATTGGTGATAAGAACTCTACATGGGGAAGCTGTATGTTTGTCCTATGTCTATACATCATCTGGAATGCTCTTCCTTATAAGATTCTGATCTTTATGTCAGGTCTGCAGGGTATCGATAAGCAATATTATGAAGCGGCGAGAATCGATTCCGCTCCGAGATGGAAAATCGAGACCAAGATCACTTTGCCTTTATTGTCTCCTCAGATTTTATATATCACCGTCACATCCTTTATCGGCGCATTCAAGGAATACAATTCCGTCATCGGTTTGCTGAATCGTAACTATTCCAGTTCAGCCAACGTTCCGGATATGTATACCGTTGTCTATTATATTTATGATAAATTAGGAAAGGCCGATCAAACCCAGTATGCATCAGCAGCTGCCGTTATTTTGTTCATCCTGATTATGATTATCACCTTCGTTCAGATGAAGGTCAGCGAGAAAAAGGTGGTATATTGATATGAATCAGCCTAGTATTATCACGACGAAGCTCAATATCGTCACTGTCGGCAGCAATGTCAGCGTCAGCGAACAGGAAAAGGTCGGGAAGATCCTTCATATTGTCGGTCTTATCCTCACTTATGCCTTCTTGATTGTAGCTGCGTTTATCGCTTTGTTGCCTTTCTACTATATGATCATCGGTTCCTTCATGCAGGAAAAGGATTTGATTTCCGGTAAGCTTTGGCCTGAAACAGGTTCCTTCTTCCAAAACATTGCAGATAACTATTCTGAAACGCTCAATCGCTTCTCTTATACAAGATACGTTGGCAATACGCTTGTTGTTGCTATTACTACAACACTGCTTATGATGATCGTTACGATCTTTTATGCTTTTGCTTTCGCAAGACTGAAATTCAGAGGAAGAGATCTGTTGTTCACCATCTTCC
>CAKUXT010000095.1 GCA_934700375.1 uncultured Bacilli bacterium
GGATGGCGCCCTTTTTTGTTCCTGGATTCCGGAATCCAGGAACAAAAGGGTTACACATAAATTATTCTAGTTCCCATTCAAAAGCCATCATAGCTATCAAAAGGCATTAGACGACGTCAACGTCTCCTTCCCTGAAAAGGGAATGGTCTTCATCATCGGAAAAAGCGGAAGCGGAAAGTCCACTCTCCTCAACATGATGGCAGGCTTAGCCTCGCCTGACAAAGGAGAGGTCCTTTTCAATGGCAGGAACGTAACAAAGATGAAGGAGAAGGAGCTTGACTGTTACCACTATCAGGACATCGCCTTCATCTTCCAGAACTACTGCATCATGGAAGAGCTGACAGTCGAAGAAAATGTCGCTTTAGGAAAGGAAGAGAATCCTTCCCATATCAAGGACGAGATCAAGGATGTACTAGGGAAAGTCGGGCTTCTGAAGCAGAGAAAGAAGAAAGCGAAGTATCTCTCAGGCGGAGAGAAGCAGAGAGTTGCCATTGCAAGAGCAATCGTGAAGAAACCTAGCATCATCTTCTCCGACGAGCCTACCGGAAACCTCGACAAACAGTCATCCAAAGATGTCCTATCCATCTTGAAGGAATACAGCAAGGAAGGACTTGTCATCATCGTCTCCCACAATCTTTTCGATGCCTATGAATACGGAGACAGAATCATCACACTGGATCAGGGCAAGATTATCGAAGACAAGAGTCTCTCTCATGATATACAGGACCCAGCTTCAGTTTATATCGATAGCACCTCTTTCATTGACAAAGATTTCATCAATCAGCTAAACGAGGATCTGAAAGAGAAAAAAGTCACAAAACTGTTATCACAGGATAGTGCTTTCAAGGAAACAGATGAGACACAGTTTTCTTCTGAGGAAAAGAAAAAAAGAAGAAACTGAAACGTTCTTTCTTCAAACCATATTCTTCGATCTTCAAAGCGATAGGTCAGAACTGGTTCAGAGTCACCTTCTTCTCCGTCATCACCAGTCTATTGTTGGTTCTCTTCTACAATCTATATTCTGTTTCCAATGCAAAAAACTATGACTTGGCCCTCAATGAATCTGAATACTATAAAAAGACAGACAATCTTACAGTCTTCAGAAAGCGAATTGATTCAACGACAAATTATTGGGACGGAACACAAGCCATTGCAGAATCAAAAGATGATCTTCAAGGCACAGAGGACCTGTACCAGGATGCGTTCAGACTATATCGTTTCCAACATATCATTTACAAAAACACCCTCATCACAAGCTTTGATAAATATCAGATCTCCAACGATAAAACTACACTTTACTATCCAAAGAAAAACAATGGCCTTCTTATTTGCAGTGATGAATACATCAAGAAAAACCTTCAAATCGATAAAATCGAATATATAAAGGAAGCAAATGAAATCAAGAAAAGCGGCATCTATATGACTGATTTCATGGCGGATGCTTACATCAGCAATTCCGAAGGTCTGTTTAAGACATATGATGATCTTGTCGGTCAGGTCGGTCTTAAATACTACAACACCAATTATCCCAATGCAAAAGCGATGTATGTCAATGGCATCATCAAAACAGACTACAGAAACAAATATCCGAAATTATTCAGTCTCCTCTCAAGCAAACAGAATTCGACTTTCACCAAAGAACATCAGTATCAGGAAGGCGTCGATTATATCACTAACGCACTTGCCATCTTTTATTCGACAAATAAAAACATCTTCACGGACACTAGGCAAGAAAAGACAAAAGATTCAGTTGTTTTAGCATTGAATTATGTCACTGGAAATGACGCAGAACAAACAACCAATGCAATGGGCACAATCATCGGAAGATGCTCTAGCCTCAAAGACAACGAATGCATCATTTCACCTAAGTATGCTACGAATATCAATTGTTCAAATGTGAATGTTTTCACGGAAGCCTATCCGCTCAGTTTACGAAAAAGGATCTATGGTACAGAATTCTCTGACCCGCATCATTTCACAAAAGTATATCTAAGATCAGAACATAAAGAGCTCTATCACGAAGGAGACACGCATTTCGATAGTGCATCCATTCTGGTAAGCGACAACTTGTTCAACAAGCTTTTCGAAGAAGACTGCATTCCTTTTGGTTACCATTTCTATAAAGTCAAAGACAAAGATGCGCTGATGGAGCATTTAAGCGAAAAAGATTATCGATTAAGCATTCAAAATCAGTATGTCACAGAACACTTTTACGAATATCTCTTTGTTTTCACAAAGGCATTCAGACTGATATCATTCATCTGTCTGGCTGTCGCTATTTTTGCTCTTTTCCTCTATTCTTACAATCTGATCAAACTGAACAACTACAACATCGGCATTTTCAAAGCGCTTGGATACAACGGCGGAAAACTATCCTTGTATTTCCTTGCCCGATTCTCGTTGTTCACTTTGATGACTGCATCCTACTATTTTATCTTCGATCTCATATTCATCTATTGCGCAAATACTATCCTATCAAAAACAATAAGAAGACTAGCTAACTCGGCTCCTTTCTATTATCACAGAATATTCACTTTCGTCATGAAAGATTTCCTCTTCGGTGTAGCCTGTCTTCTTCTGTTTATCTGCATCGTTGATTTCTTCTACCTCTTCCTCTTAAGAAAGAAGAAAGTCGATACTATTTTAAGGAACAAGGATTAGAAGTATGTTACAAGTCAAAAACCTCACTAAGACATTCAAAAGCCATCATAGCTATCAAAAGGCATTAGATGACATCAACGTCTCCTTCCCTGAAAAGGGAATGGTCTTCATCATCGGAAAAAGCGGAAGCGGAAAGTCCACTCTCCTCAACATGATGGCAGGCTTAGCCTCGCCTGACAAAGGAGAGGTCCTTTTCAATGGCAGGAACGTAACAAAGATGAAGGAGAAGGAGCTTGACTGTTACCACTATCAGGACATCGCCTTCATCTTCCAGAACTACTGCATCATGGAAGAGCTGACAGTCGAAGAAAATGTCGCTTTAGGAAAGGAAGAGAATCCTTCCCATATCAAGGACGAGATCAAGGATGTACTAGGGAAAGTCGGGCTTCTGAAGCAGAGAAAGAAGAAAGCGAAGTATCTCTCAGGCGGAGAGAAGCAGAGAGTTGCCATTGCAAGAGCAATCGTGAAGAAACCTAGCATCATCTTCTCCGACGAGCCTACCGGAAACCTCGACAAACAGTCATCCAAAGATGTCCTATCCATCTTGAAGGAATACAGCAAGGAAGGACTTGTCATCATCGTCTCCCACAATCTTTTCGATGCCTATGAATACGGAGACAGAATCATCACACTGGATCAGGGCAAGATTATCGAAGACAAGAGTCTTTCTGCTGATAAAATCATCTATCCTGATGTTTACCTATCCGCAAACACTTTCTTGAACAAAGAAGAACTTGACAATCTAAATTATGAAATCGAAAAAGGGAATATCCCTGTTTTCCATTCAAAAGAGGATGCATTCATTCCGACAGTCGATAACTTTGAAAGCCACACTGAAAAAGAAGAGAAAGCAAAGCGTTCTTTCTTCTCCCCGTTTATCCCAATACAAAAGGCAATCGGCGGAAATTACCTGAAAACAATTCTGTTCTCCTTTATCATCTCTTTGGTTCTCATCATCTTTTCCGCAACGTACTATTTAGGTGAATATGATGGTATGGACACTGGAAACAGTTCCTATTTCAAAAGCAGTGATACCTATATCCTTCAGAAAGGATATCAAGATTCTTTGAATGGTGTCTCCTCCATCAAACCATCGACATTAGGAATCATCAATGAAGAGGATGAAAAGACTTTGCATGATTCTTTCCCGGATGAAAAACCTTATAAGCTTTATCGATACAGTCATTCTTATTCTACCAGTTTTACACGTTTTGAAATCGGCTTCAACAGCAACATATCTTTGGATAATCTGAACGCAAGACATATGAAATACGGAACAGGATTGTTGATCTGCAAAGAAGACTTCATCAAAAAGAATCTTCAGATTTCAGAGATCGAATATGTCAAAACTGCACCTGTCATCAAAAACAGTGGCGTATATATCACAGACTATATGGCTGACGCCTATATCGCTAATGCCAATAAAATCTATAAAAGTTATGATGATGTCGTAGGCGATTTATCTAGCCTAAACAACAGCGGTGCCAGAATCAGCACTATCCATATCAATGGCATCATCAAGACAGACTATAAGAAGAAGATTCCGAATATTATTCAATATTCTTCAAGCGGAAATAAGGATCACTCCTATCTCTTATATAGAAACTGCCAGAATGAGACCGACTATATTCTGAATGCGTTGTCGCTGTACTATACGACAAACGAGAACTTCTTTGACGATGTGAAAAATGAAGAGACAAAGAAAACCTTTCGCCAATACTTGATGCTATCAAACAAACAAGACATCAATATTTCACAGATGATACATGTTGTTTACAGTTCAGAACTAAAGGATGATGAAGCAATCCTGCCGCCTGATTTCATCAAGGCCTGCATGAATGAAACTGAAGACACATTTGTCGAAGAATACAACAAGAGAAGCGATTCACAGAAGATGTCGTTGTTCTGCTATCAATATTATTTATCAAAATCTCCTCTTGTCGATTTTTCCCTTTCTATCAATCGAGTCAGAAAGTTAAGTGATCCTGAACTTAAGAAAAAGCCTTCCCTCCCCGATCAAAAAAGCACAATCATCATCAGCAAAAACGCATACTATAAATTACTGAAGGGCAGCTCTGTTCCTATTTCCTATTATTTTGACAGTTATTCAGACGCATATAGACTATATTCAGTGATGAGGAAAAACGATTTCTACGAAAAGACACTTCAGACAGAAATCAATATGAATGCAGCTTATTACCTCAATTCCTTATCCTCTCTGCTTGAATTCTGTGCGGAATTCTCACTAGTAGCAACAGTCATTGCGATCGGTTCTTATTCTATCTTCCTCATCATGGATAACAGATATAAGATCGGTGTACTGAAAGCAATCGGTTACAAAGGAAACAGTCTCTCCGTCTATTTCTTCATCCGCCTATTATTGTTCTTAGCCGCAACTGCGATTCTATATCTTCTCTTCAGTCAGATATTCAACGCTATCATCAACAGGCTGCTTACAAAAGCAATCTACAGCACAATGGATTCCAAATATTCTCAGCCTTTATTCTACTTCCTCTATTTCAAACTGAAAGACTTCGCTTTCGGATTAATAGCAGTCACTCTCCTTGCAGCTTTGTTTGAATTAGGTTATCTTTATATCCTAAGAAAGATCAAAGTCAGCACTGTTTTGAGACATAAAGACTGAATTTTCATCAAAAGGTGTCGTTTTGACGCGAAAGTCATTCGAAAATCATTGACATCCTATTCATAATTGTGTAGAATAATCAACGCGAAAAAACGCAACTAAGAAAGAGAACTCCCGTTCTCACCTGACTGAATCTCGTTTCGGTAGGTCAACAGCTTGAGTTGAAATCGCACATGACAATCAATATTCGTATTATTGTTTTGGTGCGCTATCAATTGGCTTTAACGGGTTTCTCTTGATTGGGAAGCCCGTTTTTTCTTAGCATAATGGAGGATTAGTCTTATATCAAACAAGTATCAAGGTCAGCAGTTCCGTCCGAAAAACAATAACGACCGCGAATTAGTCAACGAAAGGATTCACTTCAAAGAAGTGCTTCTTATCGGCCCTGAGGGAGAAAGCTTCGGCGTAGTCCCGATGAGAGTTGCCTTACAGAAATCCTATGAATATCAGATGGATATTCTTTGCGTTTCTCCTCAGGCACACCCGCCAGTCTGCAAAATTGTCGATTATGGCAAGTACAAATTCGACAAAGACAAGAAGGCCAAGGAAGCAAAGAAGAATCAGAAGAAGACTGTCGTCAAGGAAGTTCGTTTTACGGCTACGACTGATAAGCACGATCTGGAGACCAAAGCCAAAGCTGCCATCAAGTTCCTTGAAGATGGCATGAAGGTCAAGGTTTCTGTCTACATCAAAGGCAGAATGATGCAGAGAATGGATATCGTCAAAGAGACACTCGCTACATTCATGTCCATGGTCAGTGATTATTCAACTACTGAGAAAGAGCCGGAATTAGTCGGCAAAGATTATTCCATCATGCTGAATCCAAAAGCTTCAAAGAAACAGGAGGGCCAGAAAAATGCCTAAAATGAAGAGTAAACGTGGTGCCGTTAAGAGATTCAAAATCACAGCTAGCGGCAAGGTCAAGAAGTGGAACCAGAATACAAGCCACCTCTCTCACAATAAGACCCATAAGATGATCCGTCACAATCGTAAGGCCAGATACCTTAACAGCCTCGAGTCTAAGAAGATGACTGGGCTTATCAGCAAGTAAAGAGAGGTAAGTAACAATGAGAGTTAAACGTGGTACAGTCAGACATGACAGCCGTAAAAAGATTTTAAAGAGAGCTGAAGGCTTCTACGGAGCCAGACATAAGCTTTTCAATACTGCTAAGGAAGCTACCTTAAAGGCTGATGCACATGCATTTAACGGCCGTAAGGAAAGAAAGCAGGACTACAGAAAGCTTTGGATCCGCCGTATCTCTGCCGCTTGTAAGCTCAACGGAATCTCCTATTCCCAGTTCATGTATGGATTGAAGCTTGCTGACATCCAGCTCAACAGAAAGATGCTCAGTGAAATCGCCGGCTCCAACGCCGAAGAGTTCAAGAATCTTGCTGAAACTGCAAAGAACGCTATCGCAAGCAAGTAATCAACAAAACACAAAAAAGAAGATCGTAAGGTCTTCTTTTTTATTGCTGTTTTCATTCGGATGATCAAAGTTGTTTTAAAAAAGGAGCCAAAGGGCTAACACTTTTGAAACTAGTGTGATATTTTTATATTATACTAAGACTAAATTAATCATGGAGGATTTATGATTACAAGAGGTTTTATAGAAAAAATAAGATGTTATTTTGATGAGCTTGGAATAGAGGCAACAAATGGCATTTCTTATGAAGAATTTGAAAAAAAAGCTATAACAACTTTAAACAGAAGTAATGAATTAGAAGATGCAAAACTTGTTATTAAATTTTATAAATATTGTGCAAAAAAGTGGAAAAAAATCGAAAAGATATTTTCAAAGTATATGAGTAAATGGCAAGAACTTAATTTTGAGGAATCTTCAATTATTGAAACTGTTGATGCTGAATCCTCTGAAGGGGTGTATTATATAACTAATGCCATTACAAAAAGCAAAGAACTATTTTTAACAAGCGAATCCTTTAATGATGAAATTTATTCATTTAAATTTAAAAACGGTCGATTTATGATTGAAGATGATAGTGATTATTATTTAAAGTATTCAAAGATAAATCCTGGAACAATGAAGTTATTTAATAAAAATAATAATCTTATATGTAATATTGTTTTGAGTAATACATTTGATAGGAACTAGAATAATTTATGTGTAACCCTTTTGTTCCTGGATTCCGGAATCCAGGAACAAAAAAGGGCGCCATCCC
>CAKUXT010000096.1 GCA_934700375.1 uncultured Bacilli bacterium
CCTGAAATCAGAGTTGATACTTGCGCAAAGTGCCATTCTTTCTATACTGGAAAGCTCACCTTCGCAGCTGATACTGGCCGTGTTGCCAAGTTCAGAAAGAAGATGGCTGCTGCTGATAACAACAAGTAAGCTATTATTCAGAAACATCTGGGACTGCATTGCAGTCCTTTTTTGTTTGTCATAACGTTTTTTTGTATAATATTTTCATTATGAATGAAAACAAGTCAATCGAGACACATCTCGATTATCTATCATCGTATAAGAAGGTCAAGAAAGCACTGTATAGCGTTCCTAAGAAAGAGATTGTTCTTTCTTATGATTATGATGCTTTTCTTTATTTGTGGCGTGGAAAGAGCCTGATATTGACGAATAAGCTCTCTTCCTATGCATGCCCTGTCTATCTTCTTGATAAGACAAATGATGTTCATGTCCCTCTTTTGATTTTTGCAACTGAAAGAAGAGATGAGAATGTCTATTTCAAAAAGATTCTTCCGATGGTCAATCCTGTCGCATTGGAACTATTGGAAGCGGAGGGAATCATTCCGCCTGAAGATTTCTCATGGAGCAATATTCCTTCTTATCTGTCCTTTATCGAAAATGCGTTGGAGACAAATAAGAAGAAGGATATTTATACACTTGAATATGCCTTCTCTTATCTGAGTCCTGTTTTTGCTCTGTATATTTCAGTCTATCCTTTCTTGTCTGACAGATTGAGAAATGAACCGGTTGAAGAGAAGTACAAAGGTCTCTTCCAAGAACTGAAGGAACCTAAGATCGAAGAGGAAATAGAAAAGGACACTCTTGGCTGTTATGTCCGTCTTGAACATGCCAAGAAGAGATTGGATTATTATAAGAGTGCAAAGATCTCTTATCAGGGAATGGATATCGTTACCGATATCCTGCTTCGTTTTCTCGATTCTTTCATCGAGAAGAAAGAGACATTATTGCTTCTTGCCCCTGCTTCCGAAGTCGGTGAAGTCATAAAGGTTCTTACGGATAAGAACCTGAGCGATTTTGTTCTGAATTACAATGACTACAATATCGAACATATCGCTTCGGTCATTGAAAACGAAGAGTATTATGATCTTACCGATAAGGATTATATGCTGATCCAGTCTTATGAACAGAAGAGAGAAAGATTCCTTTCTTTCTACGATAAGAAAGAAGAATGCTTCTCTTCTTTGAAGAAACATCTTTATCCTGATTATATCGAGTTTATGACAAAGAAGGATAAGATTTCCTCTTATCCTCTATCTGTCTCTTCTTATACGGAAGAAGATTATCAGAAAGACAAAGTGTTCCTTTCTTCTTTCTCTTCCTATGATCGAATCACATCCACTTATTTAGAAAATCATCCTCTATACGGACTTACTCTTACAGAAGAAAGAGAAGAATATGATTCTCTTCAGCTCCTTTTGATTCAGCTGATGACTTCTCTGAAAGAGTTCATCTCTCTTACAGAAGAAAACTCGATGTTCAACGACTATGATATCTCGATCCAGACCTTCAATGATTATGACAGAATCAGTCATTCTTTTGCCGTCTTAGGAGAATACAACGGATTCCCGAAGAAGTATTTCAGATTGAATCAGCAAGGTGAGAAAAGGCTCTCCCTATCTCAGCTGAAGCTTCGCTATCAGGCCTTGTCTTCGTCTCAGCTTTTGGTTTCCAATCTGATGGATGACGCAATCTTCAATCAGGATATTGTTTCTCTTCTGGATTTATATGAGAACGGAAACTTTTTTGAACGGATCAAAGCAAAGAGAAAGCTCTCTTCATATCTCAGAGTGAAAAAACAGACAGATATGAAGACTGTCATCCGTATTCTTCATACCTATCTCATCAGCAAAGAAGAACTGAGCCGTGTTCTTCCTGATTATCAGGAAGTATATGGAGACAATGTCAATACGATGAACGGCGTGATGGAGGTTGAAAGCAATATCCGCTATATTGAGAAGTTCAACGCCTATGCTTCAGACAATCCGAAGTTCACATTGGATCAGCCTTTCATCAAGAGATACCTCAAAGACAAAGATTTCAGAATCGATTCACAGCGTCAGTTCAAACAGGTTTCAGCCTCTTATCGTGAACTGATCGATAAGCTCAATCAGCTTGTGGCTTGCTTCAAAGACAAACAGATCAATCTTTTCAGTCTTGATTTCTCCGCCTTATTGAACTGGATCGTTCTTATTCAGAATCAGGATTATGAGACCTATTATCAATATGCTTCTTTGATGTCTTGTTTGAAAAACACATCAAAACTATTACAGGATACGATTCATCAATATATCGTCAAAGAAGTTCCTCTTACTATTTTTGCAGATGAGTTCAGAATGAGTCTCATCACTTCTTTGTATCAGCATTGTAATAGTAAGTTCTCTCAATACGAAAAGGGATATGAAATGGCAAAGAAGGAATATGAGGATTCTCTTTCCGATACAGAAGAGGTGACTTCTTTGGTCCGTTATCAGAATCTAAGAGACAATATCCTCTATTTCAAATCCAATCTTTTCACGGACAAAGATGAACTGTTGGATAAGATCAGCAATCTTACTTATAACAGAGAAGAAAGAATGGAGTTTCTCAAGGCGTTGTTCTCGCTTCTTCCTATTTCAGTCGCATCGATTGAAAATATTCCTGTCCTTGATGATGACACTTATGATCATGTCATCATTCTTGACAGCGGATTCTTCAACAACGAGGAACTGATCGAAGGATATCGTTTAGGCAAAGATGTTCTCTTATTGAACGACCATGCTCTGTTTGATTCTAGAACGCAGTTCTATCATCAGACTTTGATCAATAAGGAAGTCCTTTATCAGAAAGCATTTGACTTCTCTTCTCTTTCTAAAGATGTTTTAGATAAAATAAAAGAGAAAATAGATTATATCAATACTGATATCTATCCGTACGTATCAAAAGAGAACAACAACGAGTACGCACTGCTTCCTGATTGTCTTCTCACGCATGAGAAGGATATCCGCTTCGTGATGGAACTTGCGATGTTCTTATCGGAAGAGAATCATCTGACGATATATTTGCTTGATCTATTGAGCGTTCTGCTGAAATGAAAAAGTTCCTTTTGATGAGGAACCTTTTCGTATGAATCAGATTTTTGAATTAGAGCTTCTTGACCCAAAGGCCGTGAAGATTGCAGTATTCGTAGACTTCAAGGACCTTTTCTCCATCAGCAAGGACAAAGTCTGCAATCGGAGAAGAAGTGGGTTCAAGGTTCTTTCTGTCGACCTTTTTGTCTGTGACAAGGGCAATGAAGGCGATGTGATGTGCTTCTGTCATCGGATGAATTGTGCTTCCGACTTCGACATGAACCTTATTGCCGTCGACAGTAACGACAGGAACATGTTTTTCTAAAGCAGCATCAGTGCTGTTTGCTTTTAAAGGGATAAGATTATTGTCATTGATTTCGTGAAGGGACAACGAGATTTCGTTGGTGTCTTTGTTTTTGTAGAATTTGACTTCCATGGTATAAATACCTCCTGTGTCTTCATTCTATCACAAAAGAAAGAGTCAGTGAAAAGATATGCTTAGAACAAAAAAGCATAGCTGCTAAAGCAGCTATGCGATTTATCCTTTTAGAGATTAACGGAAATATTCTCTGAAGTCGAGCTCGTACTTTCCCATGAAAGCTTTGACGATGTCAAAGATGTTCCAGAGAAGGCCAAGTCCGATGAGGCAATAAAGGAATTTGACCAATGCAAATTTCCATCCGCCTTTGAAACTCTTGGCTGCATAGAACTTTTCCATGCCGATCCAGCCGATGAGGAAGAGAAGAAGAATCAGGATAGGATCTCTCTTTTTCTCTTGAATGCCATATTCTTCGTGATTCATTTTGTTAGTGTCCTTTGTGATTGAAAAACATATACATTATAAAGGAAAAGGCTTTGTTATAAAAGTCATTTCATCAATAACGATGATCGATAGAGGTGATGATATAGCTTCCTGTTCCTTTGATTGTCGCTTTCTTGGTGCTGGGAAGGAAGAAAGTATCGAATTTCTTATAAGGAAGATCGTTGATCATTCCTTCTCCGTCTAAGAAAGTCAATGATAAGAAAGAAGTGGAGGGTGCCTCTAATTCGATTGTATGATCGACTTTCTGATATCTGCTTGTGAAGTATTTGCAGGTTCCGATGATATCATTATCGAAATGGACCGGCGTGTACTTATGATAATTGATGACATTGAGTGCTTTTTCAATATGGAGCTCTCTCGGCTTGCCGTCTTTTCCTAAACGATTGTAATCATAGAGTCGATAGGTGAGATTGGAATTCTGCTGAATTTCAATGACGGTGACACCTTTTCCGATAGCATGAATCGTTCCGCTCTGAATGAAGTAGACTTCTCCTTTTTTGACAGGGAAGAAGTTGAGCTTAGAAAGAATGGTACCATTCTTCAAAGCTTCTTCAATCTCCTCTCTGGAGGAGTCTTCTTTCAAGCCGACATAAAGTCCGCTTCCTTCCTCTGCTTCAAGAACATACCACATCTCCGTCTTTCCGAAGCTGTTCTCGTTCTTCAGGGCATATTCATCATTTGGATGAACCTGGACGGAGAGATTGTCTCCGCTGTCGATCAGTTTGATCAAGACAGGGAAGAAAGGGAAAGAGGCTGCATATTCGCCTAAATCCTCTTTTGTTGCGATATCCTTCAAGAGTCTGCCTTTGTCTTCGCCTGAATCGATGATGGAAGGACCATCTTTATGGAAAGATAACTCCCAACATTCTGCGATGTTGTCATAGGGAGCTTCTTTTCCGTATTTCTTAAGCTTAGTTCCTGCCCAGATGTAATCTTTGGTAGCCGGCTTGAGTTTGACTAGATTCATTGTAAAACCTCTTTTTAATAAAACTGCGGTAGAAATATTCTACCGCAGCAATCGAATTAATCAATGTAAAGTGTCTCAGGTTTGAATGCTTCATGCTTTGGCAAAGCGTGAACGTTCTTATCTTCGAAGTCGAGATAGGCTTCATCGCCGACCTGATAGATCTTCTGACCGCGAGGATTGTATTCAGTGACCTTGACAAGGGTATCACCCTGCATGACATGGTAGAGCTGATAGCTTCCCATGAAGGTGGAAAGGATGACCTTGACTTTGATGTCACCGCTGTCTTTGAGGTGGACTGCTTCCGGACGGAGAACGAGTTTGACTTCATCTCCGTTCTTGAAGTGATACGGATTCTCGCTTGTGATGACGTGTTCGCCTGTCTTGACGGTCATCATATTCTCCTTGGTGTCGATGACATGTCCTTCAAGGAAGTTGACTTCGCCGATGAAGTCAGCGACAAATTCGTTTTCAGGAGTGTAATAGACATCCTTCGGAGAACCGACCTGGGAGATGAATCCCTTGTTCATGATGATGATTCGATCGGAAAGGGCCATAGCTTCACTCTGATCGTGAGTGACGTAGATGGCTGTGATACCGACTTTTTGCTGAATCTTTCTGATTTCAGTTCTCATAGAGACACGGAGTTTTGCATCGAGATTAGAGAGCGGCTCATCGAAGAGAAGGACGGAAGGATTGAGAACTAGTGCTCTTGCTAAGGCGACACGCTGCTGCTGACCGCCGGAGAGCTGGTTTGTCATACGGGTTTCCATGCCAGAGAGCTCGACAAGGTCAAGCATGGCAAGGACTTTTTCAGAGATTTCTTCCTTTGTGAAGGAACGATAATCATAAGCCTGGACAGGAGTTGTGGAAGCTTCTTCTAAAACTGCCTTCTGATGTTCAAGCTCTTTGGTGATGATTTCACTCTGCTGTTCGTCGGTAGATTTCTGAAGCTGCTTTTCAAGATCTTTGATGATCTTCTTGGTCTGTGCGACCTTTGCTTCATCGATTTCAAGAACGGGATTGCCGTTCTCGTCGACTTTTGCGACAGCGAGTTTTCTGAGCTTAAGACCATAGGCGACGTTATCGAAGACATTGTAATGCGGGAAAAGAGCGTAGGACTGGAAGACCATTGCTGTATCTCTCTGGTTCGGAGTCAAGGCATTGATTGGTGTGTCACCGATGAAGATCTGACCTTCATCCGGAGATTCGAAACCTGCAATCATTCTCAATGTTGTTGTCTTACCGCAGCCGGAAGGACCTAAAAGAGTGACGAATTCACCAGGCTGAATGACGATGTTGGAATCCTTGACAGCATAGAAATGACGATGTGTCTTCGGATCTTCGTAGATCTTGGAGACGTGTTCCAATCTGACAGCGACAGAAGTTTTCTCCTGAGAGTAGATAAGAGCAGTGTTCTTCTGCGCTTTATGACTTGTTAATTTATCGAGAAAATTCATAATGTTTCTCCTTTAGTGGTTTCGACTTTTTTGGGTTTTCTCACATGGCTGGTTCCGAAGAAGTGGATGATGAGTTCCATCATACCGACAGCGAATCCGGCGATGAGAATCAAGACGGTTGCATAAACAGCTGCCTGTTCATAAGCGCCTTTGTCACCGAGCTCATTCATTTCGTAAGTGATAAGGATGGTCTTCGGAGAAGTGACGACGACGATGGCGGAGATTGCAGTCATGGAACGGACAAATGATGTGACCAAAGAAGAGAATAAGGAATCCTTGATGAGAGGAACTGTGACAGAGGTGAAGACCTTACCGGAACCTGCACCCATATCAGAAGCGGACTCTTCAATGGATTTATCAATCTGCTTTAAGGCTGTGACACCAGAACGGATACCGATAGGAAGTGAACGGACGATGAAGATGATAATGATGATCCACATGGTTCCGTAGATGAAACGGAGGAATCCGGTGTTGAATAGACCGGAGACGTAACCTGTGACGAATCCGATACCTAAGACTGTGCCAGGGACGGCCATTGCAAGCATGGCAACGAATTCCATGACACCTTTTCCGATGAATCTCTTCTTGACGACAAGGAAGGCGACAAGCATGGAGATGACGGCAGTAATGATACTGGCGACAAGTGATGTCCATACAGTGT
This sequence comes from uncultured Bacilli bacterium, assembly GCA_934700375.1. Classification (GTDB taxonomy): domain Bacteria; phylum Bacillota_I; class Bacilli_A; order RFN20; family CAG-288; genus Enterosoma. Next base: position 6,956 of record CAKUXT010000096.1, read on the forward strand.
TCCACAACGAGGAGGACGAGGTAGAGAAGAGCTTGCTTCCAATCTCTTTCCAGTTTGCAGTGGTCCACACGATATTGTTGACATCAAGGTTTCTCCAGAAGGAGCAAAGGAAAACGAGAATGTAGAGGGAGATGACAAAGAGAGAAGCCAATCCACAAAGGATACCAAGCGGAATGACAACACCTTTATCTTCGATGAGGATTCTTCCTCTGGTCGCTTTACCGGATAAGGTGGAATAGGTCTTTCTTTCCAAAACATATTTCTGGATGAAATAGAAGAACATGGAGATGCAAAGCAAGATGACAGCCATGGCTGCTGCTTGGTTAGCTGCATTACGGCCGTTTCCGCCCATGTAGGCAGTGTAGATAGTTGTAGACATGGTGTCGACAGAACCGCCGATGATGAACGGGTTAGCAAAGTCAGCGATGGATTCGATGAAGGAGATGAGGAAGGCGTTGCCTAATCCAGGAATCAAGAGTGGGAAGGTGACAGTCCAGAAGACTTTCCATCTGGATGCACCCATAT
>CAKUXT010000097.1 GCA_934700375.1 uncultured Bacilli bacterium
ACTTTAAAGTTCAAACTTTATGAAATGGATGCCAGCGCAAGCAAAGAAGTCAGATTGCGCGACAAGGCAAAGCACCTCAGCGTTCTCACATCCGGTATTGTCGAGCGCATCGGTCACGAAGATGCGATTTTCACAATCAAAAAGCCTGGTGGATTCAAGAATACAGATGTACTTCCTGTCAAAAACCACGATGAAGCCGTTCAGCTTCTTCTCAAGGGTTTGATCAAGTTCGGAATCATCAAGGACTTAAGTGAAATCAATGGTGTCGGAAACCGTGTAGTTCAGGGCGGTAAGTATTTTGCAGATTCCGCACTCTTCAACGAAGACACTTATAAGAAGATTCAAGAGTTGATTCCTCTTGATCCTCTTCACGCCGAAGCTCACCTCACCTGCTTCAACGCTTTCAAGAAGGCACTTCCCAATGTCGGAGAAGTCGCTGTATTTGATACCGCTTTCCATCAGACGATGAAGCCGGAAGAATACATGTATGCCATTCCTTATGAATATTATGAAAAGTATGCAGTCAGAAGATACGGTGCTCATGGAACCAGTCATAAATATCTTTCAGAAGTCGTCAACGAAGAATATTTGGCCGGCAAGGAACACACCAACATCATCACGCTTCACATCGGTTCCGGCGCTTCTGTCTCCGCTGTCAAAGACGGCAAATGCATCGCAACCAGCATGGGTCTCACTCCTTTGGCCGGTGTCATGATGGGTACAAGAACCGGTGATATCGATCCTTCCGTCATGCCTTACCTTTGCACCTGCACTGGCAAGGATGCCCAGGAAATCTATGACATTTTCAACCATAAATCCGGTATTTTAGGCATTTCCGGTGTCTCTAACGACACAAGAGATGTCGAAGCCGCTTTCGAACGAGGCGAAGAGAGAAGCAAACTCGCCATGGATATGTATGCCAACAAGATTGCTGAATACATCATGATGTATTACGGCAAACTCGGTTCCTGCGATATGATCGTCTGTTCTGCCGGTGTCTTTGAAAATGCTCCAGTCTACAGAAAGATGGCATTTGACAGAGTCAAAGAAGCCTTGGGTGTCAAGATCGATGACAAGCTCAATGAAGAGATTCGCTTTGGAAAAGAAGGCATCATTTCTGCTAGCGACAGCAAGATTCCTGTCCTTGTCTTACCGACTGACGAAGAATTGATGATCGCCCTTGATACTGCTAGAATCTTAAAGCTTTAAACAAAAGCAGATTTCTCTTGTAATATCTAATAAGGAGGTATAAATGTGAAACATACAACCCGCTGTTGCCTTTCCGCATTATGCCTCCTTTTTTCAATGTCTTTAGCATCCTGCAATAGAGGCGAATCTACTGAGACGCGTGTTCTTCTATCTAAGAAAGAGAACATCGATTCCACCATCATGATCCATTCTGTCAAAGAGCTTCAGGACATCACAAGATACGATTCCTGTATCCTTTATGTTTCATTGGAAGGATGTCATTATTGTTATGATACCAAGCAGATTCTGAAAGAATACATCAAAGAGAATGAAACAATCATCTATGAGGTCGATAGAAGCGTCTATGCATCAGCATATGACGAAAAGACAAACCAGGAAGGGAAATATGCATTCCTTTATCCTCGCTTAGAAGGATTCCCAGGTTTCCTTTTCTACCAGAACGGAAAGCTTGTTGATTCCTATCTCAACTCCATCTCAACAAAAGCTGATCTCACTTATATGCTGAAGGACAAAGTCTATCAGACAAACAGATACTGTCTCAACGATGTCGAGTTTTCTGTCCGTGAAGACAGCTATTCTTTTGTTTCGACAGAGACAGATGAAATCTGTAAGAGTGAAATCGCATTGGGTTTCACAACGGCGGAACTGAAAGACAAAATCGAAAAGCAGAAAACAGAAGACAAACCTCTCAATGTTCTCTACACTTGGAGAAGATGTTCGGACTGCAAAACATATCAGAATTCTGTTCTGATGCCTTTTATGAAAAAGAACGAAGATGCAAAGCTCTATTATTATGAGACAGACGGATATATGCAGCTGAAAAGAAGAGAAGATGCAATCGGAGAACATGTCCTATCTCTCTGGGCTTCTTTCTGCAATGAATTCCATTTGGATGCATTCTCTTTTGATAATGGAGAAAAACACCTACCTGGTTTTGTTCCTTCTATTCTCTCTTATCAGAAAGACGACTATCAGTTCTCCATCTTCTTGAATCAGCAGGATTTAAGAAGGAATGAGGATGGAACCTTATCTTATTATCACACCTTTTATGATGAACTGAAGAATATCAGATCCAAAACCAAGGTCCAACAGGGAGATACGACAAGCTCCACTTATCAGAAAGCACTGAAAGAGCTCAACGCTTCTGTTTTAAACGAAGACATCAGGCTCAACAGTTCCTTCTTGGAGGATATCTTCCATGAATAAATATTTTCATTTGCTCCTTCTTCCGTTTCTTCTCTTTTCCTGTCAGAAAAAAGATGAGGACAAGTTTCCTTTATTCACAAGCGATGCCACGAAGGAAAGCATCAAAGGAAACGATGAATATTTAGTCAACAAGCTTTATGAAAACGATTTTGACTATATAATCGAAAAGAAGATGAGTTTCCCGCTCTTTGTGTATGCGGCAGGCTGTGGAACCTGTGACAACTTTTCAATTGTGCTAAAAGATTATATTAGAATCAATAAAGTCATCTTTCCCTATATGACATTATCTGTCTTCAATCTTTCAAAGACAGATACACCAAGTCTTTCCGATTCTGCTCTTCTGTTCTACAAAGAGGGAAAACTGGTCAAGACCTATGATGATATCCTCTCTCAGGTCTTTTCTACAGGTGACCTTACAAAAATCATGGATCAGTACACCTATAACAGCAATGTCTCTTATCTCTCTACCAGTTACACTTATTCGAATTCCAGTGTTCCATTCTATTCCTATCATTTCTCTTCTTCGATATTCTTAGAGGAGAGTGATGATACTTCTCATGATTACTTCAGTATCAAAGATGGGAACATGCTTCTACTTTCTTCTGATTCTTTTTCCTATCCTTCTCTTTATCAAAAGATCAAAAACAACGAGTACGTTTCTATTATCAACATCTCAAAAGACATCAAGGATAACAAAAAAGAAGAAGTCGAAAAGAAAATCGGAGCTTCTCTTCTTTATCCTTATCAGAAAATCACATATAAAAACGGACTCTGCACAGCGACAGAATCCGTTGATTTATAAACTATAAGTTGTCGACAGCTTCTAAGATCTGAGGAAGTTCAGAGAGGTCTTTGATGTGGCAGCCTGCTGCAAAATCATGGCCTCCGCCTCCGAACTGATTGGCGACAGGAGCGATGTGGATCTTTGCCGAGCGAAGTGAGACACGATAATGGTTCTTTCCTTCATCCCATGTGACAGACATCGCAGCTTTGACGCCTTTCAAGTCACGGAAGACATTGATATGAAGATTGCCCTGATCGACTGTCATGTTCAGTTTCTTCATATCTTCTTTGTCAAAGACATAATAGGCAGTCCCTTTTTCTGTGATGTGATAATTGTTAAGGCAGTACTTAAGGATTTCAAGTCTTCTCTGATCAAGAGAATACATCTCCAAAATCAAAGAGTTGATGTCGACTCCATAGTCAGCCAAGTCACCGGCGATACGAAGCGTAGCCCCATCAGTATCCTGATAGGTGAACTTTCCTGTGTCACCGACAATGCCGCAATATAAAGCAGTGGCTGCTTCCTTATTGATATGAAGCTTTCTGGAACGGGAAAGAGCAAAGAGTGCGACAAGCTCACTGGCTGCCGGTCTATCGGGATGGACGATGAGATAATCGCCATATCCTTCTCCTTCGCTAGGAAGTGGATGATGGTCGATCTTGATCACTTTCTCCGCTAACGAGATATGATCTTTTGCGATGCGGGAACGATTGGAAACATCGACGCAGATCGCAAGATGCTTTCTTCTATAAACAGTCTCATCAAGCTCTTCCGGAATCGGGAAAAGATCAGGCATAAGGTCGGGATGTCTGTCTCCGACATAATGCACTTCCTTTTCCGGATAATTAAAACGGATCCAATGATAAAGACCCATCTGGGCACCTAAGGCATCGAAGTCAGGTGACTGATGGCGATAGATGATAATCATACTGTATTCTTTGATGTTTTTCTCCAGTTCTTTGAACTGTGTGCTCATCTCTTTTAATTCTTGTTCACTGATCATAGGCTTTTCCTCATTTCTAATCACTTGAATATATCGCATTTCTTCCCTTGAAGAAAGACCTTTTTGTCGATTTTAGCTCAAATGCGCTATTTCCGTAAAATTGTTCTTGAAATAAGCTCTTGCTTGCGGTATCATTATTAGGCTTTGAAAGCGATGGGGCTGTAGCTCAGTTGGATAGAGCATCTGCCTTCTAAGCAGAGGGCCGAGTGTTCGAGTCACTCCAGCCTCACCATCCGAAATAAAAAAGACCTGGTTCATCAAGAGCCAGGTCTTTTTCGTTTATTGTTTTGCTTTCGCTAAGTCAGCTAACGTACAGATGCCGATCAGCTTCTCATCTTTGCTTCCGTTCTGCGTAACAAATAGACAGGCGATGTTCTTCTTATGTGCAGAACGATTCTCTAAGAATGTGAACACCTTTTCCGCAGTTGTTGTCTTGGAGACAAAGAGGAAGGATTCATTCAGATGTGAAGAAAGCCCGGTAACTTTCTCAAAGTCAGAAACAAGAGAGGAGGAATCAAAACGGATCCCTTGCAGTATCCCATCAAAGATGGAAGAGCGTGAAAAGACACCGATGACTTTCTTCTCCTGATTTAGAATCGGAAAATGGGAAAGACCTAAAAGGTTCATCTTCTTCATGATAGAGAAGACCTTTTCATCCATCGTGCAGTATTCGATCTCCTTTGTGGAGATATCATAGACCGTGACAGGATGCTTCAGTCTTGATAGAAGCCTTTCTCCTTTCTGAATGAATTCATCCGTGGGAATGCAGGTATCATTCTCATGAGAGAGCAGATTCCTTAAATCCGAAGCAGAACGAAGATAGGAATAGTTGTCATAATCCGATAAGAGCGGATTGCTCTTATCGTAATAGATTTTGTTTAAAGCGCGCGAAAAAGGAACATAATCATCACTTTTGATGTCAGACAAGGCGATGACTTCCTTCTCCAGCTCTTTGAAAAGATAGAGAAATCGTTCTATCTTGTTTTCGCTCATTTATAAAGTATCCTCAGGTGTTGAGTTCTTGATGATAGCTTCGACTGTGCTATCAAGATAAGGGACATGAAGGTTTTCGATATCGCCCATATCCATATGCTTTGCGATGTCCTGATCGAAAGGAATTTCGTCAAAGACTGGAATGCCATGATCTTTTCCGATGGCATCATTGACCTTGCCATAAAGATCGATTCTCTCACCGCACTTCGGGCATTTGACATAAGACATATTCTCAACCAAGGACAAAAGCGGAACAGAGAGCATCTCAGCCATCTTAGCGCTCTTTTCGACGATCTGTGTCACCAAAGACTGCGGAGAAGCGACAAGGACAGCAGAGGAGAGTCTGATCTTCTGGAAGATGGTAAGAGCGATGTCACCAGTGCCAGGTGCCATATCGATGATGAGATAATCGACATCCCAGATGACTTCCGTATAGAATTGTTCAATGAGCGTAGAGATCATAGCACCTCTCCAGACAATCGGATCATCAGGATGATCAAGCAGAAGGTTAGAGGACATGATCTGAATGCCGGTTTTGCTCTTTATCGGTTCAAAATAGCTGCCATCGCCATAGACAGGTCCTTTGACGCCGAAGGCGAAGGGGACACTAGGTCCAGTGATATCAGCATCGAGAATGCCGACTTTATAGCCTTTTCTTGCAAGCTCTGTTGCAATATAGCAAGAGGTAAAGGATTTTCCGACACCGCCTTTGCCGCTTAAAACAGCAACAGCGTGGCCGATACGGCTCTTTTCGTTAGGGTGAGTCTTAGGAATGAAGTTAGCTTTAGGAGCAGCCTTTCCTTTTGTTTCATTTTCCATAGCAGGATTCTGATTGATTTCGTTTTCGTTCATTTTGTTTCTCTTCTTTCTATTTATTGATTATAACATTTAAGCGGCAATAAAAGCCGCAATTGAGACAATTTCATTGCTGATTCTGATAACTGGAGAGCAGATCTGTCGCAATCGTGAAGTAGACATGGTCTAGCCTGCTTGCTCCAAGCTTGGTTCCGCCGAAATATCTCACTATGTAGACACCGACATCCTTGATGTCTTTCCTCTCCATGAGATTTCTTGTCTTCTTCATCGATGAGATCGGTTCTTTGTCTTCGCTGGCTTCTGACACATAGACACCGAAGTGGTTCTTGTAGCGAAGGACACGAAGAATATGATTGGCTTTTGGATAATCCATATCCAGTTTTTCCTGAATTCTTTTCAAGTCGTCTTCTTCGTCGATTTGAAAAAGAATGCCGATAAACTGGGAGCGTTTTTCATCATAAGTAAGTGTTTTCAATTCTTTCATATTTATTTTTCACTATATATTCTATAAAATATAAACTTGTTTTTCCACCCAGGAGGCAAAACATGAAAAAGTACAAAATCATCGTTGACAGCAGTTGTGATATGCCCGTTGACCTTTACGCTTCTCTTGATGTATCTGTAACTGATCTTATCATCAACTTCAATGAGAGGGAATATATCGACAGAAAAGAGATCTCACCAAAAGAGATTCTGAAGATCTATGATGAGACGAAAGTCTTTCCGAAGACTTCAGCCCTCAATGTAGCTGAGATTGAAGAATATCTTCAAAAGGGATTGAAAGAAGCAGAGCATCTCTTCTATCTTCCTATTTCCTCTCAGATCTCATCGATCAACAACAATGCCCATTTGGCCGTTGAAGATCTGAATTTAAAGGACAAAGTCACCGTTCTTGATTCTGCTTCCCTTTCTTCCGGTATCGCACTTGAAGTCATCGGCTTAGTTGAAGACATCAAAAAGGACCTGCCGCTAGAAGACATCATCCATAATCATGAAGAGAGAGTAAACAAGATATCGATGTCCTTTGTCATCGATACGATGGAATTCCTTCATAAAGGCGGAAGATGTTCTGGTCTTACCTATCTCATCGGAAACAAGCTTCATCTTCATCCGATCATCGCTTTGACAAACGGCAAGATGAGCGTTCATACCATCGTCAGAGGAAAAGACATCACAAAAGGTGTCGAGAAGATCATCAGCGAATTCAAGGAAGAGTTCGATAAAGACAACATTGACTTCTCCTATCCGATCTACATTCCTCATGTCGAAGGCGAATATGGAGTGAAGAAGATCGAAAAGGACTTAAGAGAACTTGTCGGAACCAAGATTCTTATCCCTGTCGATGCCTCAGGCATCATCTGCTGTCACTGCGGAAGAGATACAGTCGGTCTTGCCTATATGAAGAAGAAATAATCGTCAAGCAAAAACACGGCCAATGTGTACCGCACCCCTGACA
>CAKUXT010000098.1 GCA_934700375.1 uncultured Bacilli bacterium
GTTGTGAGTTGTTTCCTTTTCCTGTTCTTAGCCTTCAAAAGGCTCTCCTCGACCTTCGCTTTGTCTTCCTCAAGGGACGAAATCATATCCGCGATTGACTTGTTCGCCATTCCATTGGCAACGGCGTTGAGGCAGTTTTTGAGTTTCCTCTCAATCTCTTTTTCCGTATCTTCTAGAATCTTGATTTCGCTCCCGCAGTCGGAAAGTAGGTTGAAATACTCAACCATGCGCTGGGCAGCATTATCGACGATATCCGGCGAAAGGATGTAATCCATGGCGGATCTGACCACAAAGTCCTCAAGCTCATCTTTCTTGATTGGCTTGGCGGTGCATTGATGCTTCACCGCATTCTTGCATTTGTAGTAATGGTAGGTCTTGCCCGTGTGTGAAGTCCCTGTATGCCCATGAATCAGAGCGCCGCATTCCCCGCAATAGAGCTTCTCGCTCAAAAGGAACTTGTAGTCGACAAGCCTGGCTTTGTTCTTGTGTTTATGCTTGTCGAGCTCCTTTTGTGCCTCTTTGAAAACTTCATTGGTAACGATGGCGGGAACGATGTTTTCGAAGACGTATTCCTTATATCTGGCTATCCCGGTGTACTTCTCGTTTCTCAGCAATCTTGAAACGGCGTTCGCCTTCCACTTCTTGCCTTTGCATAAGATGTTCCTATCATTTAGACTTGAGACGACGTCTTTAATCTGCTTATGGTTGATGATGGATGAGAAAATCCATTTGACGATCTCAGCTTCGTCTTCGTTGATGACGTATCTTTTGTCCCCATTTATGCGGTAACCATAGATGATTGGCCCGCCCGTGAATTTGCCCTTGGCCCTCGACTCGTAATTGCCACGCACGATTTTCTGTGCGAGCTCCTTGGAATAGTATTCGCTGTATCCCTCAAGTATAGATTCCAAGATGATTCCTTCGGGGGAATCGCTGATCTTCTCGGTAGCCGAAATTACCTTGACTCCGTTGTCCCTCAGCTTCTTCTTATAGACCGCGGAATCATATCGGTTTCTTGAGAATCTATCAAGCTTGTAGACCAACACGTATTGAAACGCTTTGTTGGAGCTGTCCGATATCATCTTCTGGAACGATGGCCTGTCGTCGTTCCTTCCGGTCATGGCCCTGTCGACGTAGGTGTCGATGATGGTATATCCTTCCTTCTCGGCGAATTGGTGTATGACCCTGAGCTGTCCTTCGATGGATTGCTCGTTCTGCCTTTCGGAGGAGTATCTAGCATATATTACCGCAACCTTACTTCCTTGCTTCTTCACCATTTGCTGCTCCTCCTTTCCACAGGTCAATCATCATGTACACGTCCTTGATCAATTGGGAGGCATCGCCCATCTTCTCGAACACGTGCCTATAGCTCATGATGTTGATATTTGAAATAAGGACAAAATATCTGATGTATTCGATGACGTCCCATCTGTAGTAGTCCTTTTCACCCGCCACTTGTTTCCTAAGCAAAGGAAGGGATTCCTTGTTAAGAGCGAAGTTCCTTTCTTGGAGCTTGATGTGCTTCATTAGATAGTAGATAGCCATCGATTCTGTGTGGAAGTCCAAAGCGGACATGACGACGTCTTTGGTGAACGTGAATTGTTCTTTCTCATCTTCATCGTTAATGACGCTAAAAACATTAGTGGCGGAGAGGTTGTCGATGGATCCGCCCTTTTTCAAATACGTGTTGATGTCGTTTGCGAAAATTTTTGCGAAGTCATGCGTGGTGTATTCGGTCAGTTTCTTTTCCATGTCGTTTCTCCTCCTTTCCGTCAAAAGCGGAAGCCGGGCATCCCGGTTCCAAGACCCTGACGGGCGATAAGGCAAAACTGCCAGGTGTGGCAGATTGTGGCCCGTCTTATCTTGTTTACAAAAATTATGCTTATTTAGTCATTAGGTGCTGTAATAATGAATTCGGATCTATAAGTTTATCAATGACCCCATCTTCCAAATCTTTAATGTTGTATAGCGTGTCAAGAACATCAAAAGTTTCTTCGAGGTTATGCTTGGCGCTAAACCAGCCAATGCCATCCGTAAACCAAACAAATGTAAAACCGTTAATTCCTTTAGCCTCTAAAGCGAGCTCTTTATAGCTTCTGGCCGTTTCGTTTAGTTTGGAGCCACCTCCACTATAAAAATTGCATTCGCAGCCATAAATTTCTCCGAACGCGCCTTTAAAAACGAAATCAAACCTTTTTTCCGTTTTGTCTTGGTTGCTAATTCTCGCCAAATTCAAACCGCACATCTTTTCCACTTCAGATTTAGTCATTTCTTTGAAATAAGTTTTATTCTTAACCAATCCCGCTTTTATCAAATATGACTCGACCAAATCTTCCATAGCGTCACCTGTTCTATTTTTTCTTCCATTGGTATCCATTCCGACTTCAACACCTAAAACATAATCGATTAAATTATTAATGATGTGATTTTGAAGTAGTTCAAAGAGTCCACAGTTTTTCATAAATAAGGCATATTGATCAACCGAATAGTTCATCTTTGCAAAATTGAAAACATACGTCTCCTTAGGGTCGATAATTTTGATTTCTCTTTCTCGCTTTGCTAAAAGAATTGGAATGGCCTTTATAACTTCCGGATATTTTGTTAATAGGTTCTTAAAATCATCTTCAATCATTTTGGAACCGATTAAGGAATTTAAAAGGTTTAGTTCAATCTTAATTTTTTGAACGTTTTCATATACTTTTGGAAAATCAGTGTAATAATTCCACGTTGCAATGCTGTCTTTCATTGTCAACAGCCACGGCTCAAAGTTTCTTTTCATCATTAGATTTCCTCCTTATTGCTTTGATATCTTTTTATAGTTAAATCTAAATATTCTTGTTCTTTATCGATACCGATATAATTTCGATTCAGCAAATGGCAAGCAATTCCCGTCGTTCCACTTCCATTGAAGGGATCCAAAACTAAATCCCCTTCTTTGGTGGAAGCTAACAAAATTCTTTCAAGTACTGATAACGGCTTTTGAGTTGGATGCTTACCAAATTCTTTTTCTTTCTTTGATGGAAGGTTCAATAACCAAACGTCTTTCATTTGTTTTCCACCATTGATTTCCTTCATCAGTGAATAGTTGAAATAATGTTTTCCTTTTTCCCCTTTTTCATCAATTTTTCTTGCCCAAATAATAGTTTCTGTTGAATTGGCAAAACAACGACAAGCAAGGTTGGGAGCTGGGTTAGGCTTTTCCCAAGTGACGTTGTTGATTATGGAATATCCTTCTAATTCCAAAGCAACGCCAACCGAATAGATGTTGTGAAAGGTTCCGCTTATCCATATTGTTCCGTCATCTTTCAGAACCTTTCTACACGATCTTAACCATTTTCTATTGAAATCTAGTTTTTCTTTCGGCGCTAAAGGTTTATCCCAATTTCCTTTGTCGACTGATACCTGTTTACCTGAACGGCATGAAACGCCCCCACTTGAAAGAAAATATGGCGGATCCGCAAAAATGACATCAATTGATTTTTCTTTAATCGACCTTAAAATCGAATTTGAGTCACCGCAATATAAGGTAAAACCACCGTTTTGAAAATAAGGTTTAATTTTCATAATTTGTGATAATTACCTCTTCAACATTGCCTCTTCCAGAGGCCTTGGAATTAATCATTCTTTTTGCTTCAACAACATGAACGTTGAATCCTTTATAAAGCTCTCTAATAAATTCAGTGTTGTGATTACTAAGCATCACATAGACCCCCTTCTCAGATAATTCTTTATAAACCTTTGCAAGTCGTTTTTGTTCTTCTTTGCCAAATGGGTTTTTAGCGTAGGAAGTAAATGAATCTTTATTTTCCCAAGTGTCATAAGGAGGATCAAAATAAACGAAATCTCCCGCTTTCACTTCGGCAAGGGCATCCTGAAAATCACCATTAAAAATCTTAGGCTTTGACGAAGAGAAAAAAGCATAAATCTCTTTTAAGTTTCCATTTTCATAACAATTTACTGTCTTTTTTCTGCCAGATGGGACGTTAAAATAACCCTTGCTATTAACACGATAAAGCCCATTGAAACAGGATTTGTTTAAATAAATCATTCTTGCGGCACGTTCATAAATCGGCAAGGAAAGAAAATCCGGATTTCTATCCATGTTTCTTACTTCGTAATAATGTTCTTCGCTATGATGTTCTTGGTGAAAATCGAGCATTTCTAAAAGCTTTTTAAAGTCTTCTTCGTTAGTAAAACAAAGATATGCTTGTATCAATTCGGAATTAAAATCATTGATAATAAAATCTTTTGGTGCAACGCTAAACATAAGAGCGCCCCCACCAATAAAAGGCTCAAAATAACGACCATAAGTTTTAGGCATCAGTGCATGGATTTTATCTAATAATTGCGTTTTTCCACCGGCCCATTTTACAAACGGATGCATTTTACAAAGCCTCCATATCTATATTATGCTCGTGGCATATTTGGGCTAATTTTCTTTTTGCTTTCATTGTAGGTTCATGATGCCCTTGCTCCCATCTATTAACGGAGGCGAAGGAAACATCAATTTTCTCGGCAAGTTCAGTCTGTGTAATAAACAATTTATTTCTGATGGTTTTAATAATAATAGGCCAATTCATTTTTGATTTCCTCAACAGCTTTATTATATAACACTTTTATACTTTATTAAAGACTAGACATATTTATTTACGATCTTTTGATATACTGATGATTTATATTTAGATGTAGTGGCCAGTCGTTTTATAGCATTTATAACATCATATGTTGAAAAACGTTTAGTTATTTCTTGCTCGATTTCAACTAGAATGTCTTTTGTAATTCCAGCTTTTTTTATCGATATTCCAAACTCTTTGATAGCCGATAATATTTTGTTTTGATTATCTGTAAGCTCGTCGGCATTCATACCATAAATTTTGCTATAATATTTTTGAAAAAAATCTTCCATCGTTTCAACTATGTTCTTTCCAAAATGCCAATTTGGGTATTGTTCATGGATTATTTTAGCAATTCTCATAATTGGCATAATATAATACTCAAGTGTTGAAAAGGTAAATTTCATATAACCCTCAATGATTTTTGATGTGTTATATATTCTTTGATGATTGGCTTTTAATCGAAAAAAATTGATTTTTGAAGAATATGAATTCAATGGTACTTTATTGGAATTTTCATCATAGTAAAAATCTTGCAACGTACCACGAATATAGAGTTTATCTTCGTAGATTTGGTAGTTGGGATAGTCCGATTCAAAAACTTGTGCGGCCAAGTTTGGCAATTGGAATAAACCCATGCTTTCCAAATCCACTGAAAGAACATCAATTGTCTTCTTAATTTTATTCAAGGATAACTGAAGTGGTTTGAGTTTTTCATTAAAGAAAGTTTCATCAAAAGCATAATCGTCGCATATTTTTTTGATTTTTGAGGAATTTGATGAATCTGATACTTCTTCCAATTCTTCATCATTCGAAATAGCAAGTTCTATCGAAATTTTACTAGTGTCAATGTCAGATAAATCAAAAAGAGAGTAAATATGTCCTATTGGATATTTTCCCAATCTTCCTGCCCTACCTATTGTGTTTTTGTATAGCAACCTATCTTTGGATGGACTGCAACTTCCATCGAAAAACAAATTCTTTGTGGGAGTATTAATTCCTTCAGAAATAGAGTTCGTTCCGACTAATAAGTTGTATTCTTCATTATTGATAAACATGCTAATCATTTTATTTTGCACAAATTTCGGCATTAAACCATGGTGCGTTAATATTCCTTTTTTTAGTAGCTTTACAACAGACCACTCTGGATGAATTTCATCTTCTAAAAATTGTATAAATTCTTCATTTTTATTTTTTGTTAAAATTGGCGCTTTTTCTTCGAAAGCCAATATTTTGTTTGGAGAATCACAATAGAGAATTGTTTTTTCACTTTTGGCTTTTTCAAATAATACATCATAAAAGCGAGACTTCTCTAATTTAGTAAAGACTCTATCAACTGCATTAAACTGTGTTTCATATATTGAAAAGTTGAATTTTTCAAAGCCAATAAAATTAGCATTTGGACTCAATAAAATGATTTTTGAACTTTTTCTAGAAATGGATTCTAAAAAAGTTTGCGATAAAGCATATCCGCGCTGTTTTTTGGTGCTTTCCTGTAATTTGTAGGCTTCATCAATTACAAATAAATTAATATTTTCTAGCGTTGATGAAACTTCTTTATATTTTTCTTGCGTTCCAACAAATAGAGTTTTCTTTTTTTTCGTTATCACATCATCATCGAGACATTTATCGAAAATTTCATAATCTTCAAAGGCTGTATTTTTTTTAAAATCATTCTCAAGTTCATACGCTAGTGCATTCGTCGGCACTATAAAAACGACTGTATTTGGTTTATTCCTATAAATGTATTCTTTTAAAATCAATGTTTTTCCAAATGAAGTAGGGGCAGAAAAAATGACGTTATCTTTTTGCGAAATAAAATGTAGGGCATCTTCTTGCTCTGGAGAAAAAAATATATCTTTATCACTAATGTGTCTTATTTGTCTTTGAGAATTTTCATATAACATAATTTGTTCAAACAGTGTCGGTGATTGCGATGGGGAAAAATAAGGCGTTAAATCATACATTCCTAAATCAATATTTGTTAAACGCTTGTTTTCATCTTTTTGAATAAGCAAATCACGTCTTTTTTTGTTAAACTCTTTACTTGAAATTTTAGACATATTAGCCTCCCATCTTTTTAAGTTCGTAGCATTTTGCAATCATTTTAGATATCAATTTTTCTTTTGAGTTTATTGGAAAATGAAACATGGAAATATGAAGGTTGGCATTTTCTATATTTGAATATTCCCTCTTTAAATTTGCTAATATTGCAGAAACGTTAATGTCATATGAATCATAAAAGATATCGGATTTAAAATCCTCAAATTTTCTTTCTCCTAACTCGTGTAATACAAACCCAGAAAAATAAATTGGGAGTTTTAAAAATTCTTGAAATTCATATTCACATGCTGCATCTTTGCCCAATTGCCTAATAATTAAGGAATTTGTTTGGCTATTGTTTGAAAAATTACGATTTAAGTTATCTAACTTGTTGATAAACCCTCTTTTTTCTTTGAAATTAGCTATGATTTCGTCAAGGCCTAATTTTAGCGATTTATAAAATTTTGCTTCACCTAATACAAAAATTCCTTTTTCATCAAACATACACGCATCTGCTCCAGTAGAGGTGTCAGTAAGAGTTTGTTTAATGTCAATTGCTGCTGATGCCAATTGATAACCATAAATGTCTCGATATACTAAGGGTAATATGGCTTCCGCTAGAAAAGAGTAAAAAGCTTTGTTTTTACCCAATTCTGTAAGAACAAACTCTTCAATATTTGTAGGAGGTTCTCTAGGCAAAAAACGTTTTAACATTAATTGGTAATTTCTTTGATTCGTAGTCGGTTCGCAAAAAATAAATGCCAAGTTTTCCTTCTGCAAAAG
>CAKUXT010000099.1 GCA_934700375.1 uncultured Bacilli bacterium
CCAGCGAACACATCAGAATAGACAGTCCCATTATCATCTTTCAAATTGTTGTATACATAATTCTGAAGATTGAGTACGGCTTCTCCTTCGTTGAGTTCTTTTTTGCCATCTTGGAAGAAATAGGTGTTCTCATTAACGCTAGGATCATAGAGGAGTTCAGTCCAACTATCGTCTCCGATATCAGGATTATAGGGAACCTGGATTGTAGGATCTGTTTCTACAGTCTCTTTGCCATAGAAGTAACAAGAGTGGATGCTATTGGTGATAGCATTGGTAAGAACGTTATAATCTGGATTGTCATAGGTGATTGCTTCAGTTCTGTATTTGAGAAGCTCTTCAGGAAAATGCGTATCGACAATACCGCAGATGGTCTTTTTCTTCGGGGTATCTTCACTTGAATAGGATATTACTTTCTGGGAGATGACTTTCTCATAGGAGACATCCTTGGGTTCGATGAGTGTTCCATCGACATCGATTCCGAAATCCTTATAGGAGTAATACTCGTATTTGGTGATGCAGATTTCATCGCTGTTTTGAGGAAGGGAACCAGCGACTAATTCGATGCCAAGATCCTTCATGGCTTCATCGCTGAGTTCAAGTCCGATATTGGTATATGTTGTATAGAAGATGCTGTTAGAGTCTTTTCTCTGGCCGACGTTGAGCTGTACACCGCCGTTTTTGCAGACATAGACTTTAGCACCGGTCTCTTTTTCGATCTCTTTGACTTTCTCATCGTCGAATTCACCTAAGCTTAGGTAATCGTTCTCTTTCTTTTCCTGAAGGTTCAATGTCAAAGCGTTGATGTTGTTGCTGGTAATAGAATCTTTTAGTGCGGATTTAGCCGAGAACATCGCCAAAGTCGTACTGGCTCCAAAGAGTGTGAAGGAAATGGTTGAGAGAAGAATGGTCATAGCAAGACGGAAGGGCTTGACCTTCAAGGATCTTGCACCCATCTTGAAACCTTTTCCTAGCGAGAACTTCGATTTGACGACTTCAAATGTTCCCTGTCCTTCTTTGATCTTGGAAAAATCGGTATTGATGAACTCTTCTCTGTTTCCATCCTTGTCGATTCTTGCAGATTCCTCGATTGTCTCATTGACATGGCTATCGCCAGTGATATAGACATCGCCTTGTGCATTTTCAATCGCTTTGTTGATGGCGGGAAGATCATCGACTGTCAGCTTTCTTCCTTTTTCGATACGAAGCATATTGTCCCCAAGGATAGAAAGACCGGTATCGCTAGTTTTGCATTCGACTGTTGTCTTTGTGATATCGGAGATGACTTTTCCGTCCTTCAGTTCGATGACGCGGTCACCGAAATGCTCTGCAAAATCTCTGTCGTGGGAGACGATGATGACAAGCTTGTCTTTGGAAAGCTTCTTCAGTGTTTCAAATACCTGTCTTCCCGTGTTGCTGTCTAATGCGCCGGTTGGTTCATCGCCGAAGATGATCTTCGGCTCCTTGACTAGTGCTCTTGCAATGGCGACTCTCTGCTTCTGACCGCCGGAGAGCTCATTCGGCTTTCTCTTGGAGAATCCTTTTAAATCGACTTCATCTAAGATTCTGTCGATCTCTTCATCCGTTGCCTTTTTATGCTGCAATTCCAAAGCGAGAGAGATGTTCTCTTTCACTGTGAAATCGGAGAGGATGTTGTACTCCTGGAAGATGAATCCAAGATAAGTATTACGATAGGAATCCATTTCATCCTTGGAGAAATCTTTGGATGATTTTCCATTGATGATGATTTCACCTTCATCCGCATTATCAAGACCGCCCATGACATTGAGCAATGTCGATTTTCCGGAGCCTGATTTTCCTAAGATGAAAACAAGACCGGTTTCCGGGAATTTCAAAGAGACATCGTTCAAAGCGTAGACAGGTGCTGCATTTTTGATCTGGTATATTCTTTTCAGATTTTTGACTTCAAGCATCATAAATTCCGCCCTCCTTTCGGATAGTGTTATTTTTTCATGTGATAACTATATCTTGTTTTTATTTAGAATGAAAGCATTTCTGTTTATCGCTATAAAGAAAGTGCTCTTATTCTTTGACTAAAGACTTATGAGAATGGATGATCATGATAAGAATGAGAAGCAAAGATTTTTCAGGGGGTTGCTTTTGGTTTCAGAAAACTCTCTTTTAACGCATAATATTTCATTATTATTAATGGAGAAAATGAACAAAAGTCCCTTAGTTATCGATATTTTCAAGAAAACCAATAAGAAGTTTTTCCTTTCTGAACATTGTAATTTGTAAGCGATTTCTTTACGATAGGGATGAACTGAAACGAGGTATTGATATGAAAAAGAAAAGAACGTTGTTATTAGCCAGCTTAGCATTGATGTCATTCTCTCTTGTCGCCTGCGGCACAGATAAGACAAGTGAAGCTAAGCCTGATACGCCGACAAGCGAAAATAAGAATACAGCAGCACCTGCAACCGATAAAGCACCTGTTCAGACTGCTACGCTTTCTCTTGTTTCCAATGTTGAGACAGTCGAACTGAAAGTCGACCAGTCTGCAACAATCACAAACTTTTACACCGTCAAGAAATCATCCGGCTCACCCACAGCAGCTGATAAGGCGTGCACCTATGTTGCAGAGGATCCGACTATTGTCAAAATCATCAATAAGACGATAAAAGGCCTGAAGGTCGGTTCGACAAAGATCACCGTCACTTCTTCTAAGGACAAAACCAAAACATGCCAGTTCACTGTCAATGTCACAGAAGTCTATTTTGACAGACAGTACTCTCAGATCTCCTCTGAAGACGATTTCACAAAGGAACTTCCGGCTGATGGCGGTACCGTCAGAACAAAGGGTTCTGCAACTGCTGACTTATTTGTCAAAGGAATCTCCTCCACCGAATTTGTCGCCGACTGCACCTTCGCTTTGAACAGCGTTGCTTCCAGCGAAAAGTTCCCGAAGCTCGGTATTGTCTGCTCCACTGCAGACCAGGCTGCCGAAGACACGACAACAAACAATAAGATGTACTTCTTCCTCAATTCTGAAATGCCTAACGGCGAGCAAAATTGGGATAGATTCGGTATCTGCGAAGTCCAGAACGGTTCTAACTGGGCCTGGAATCCTAACGTCACAAATGAAACAGCACGTCATAGAGATGACCTTTATGTCGCAAGCACTCCTCTTACTTATGCCACTGAATTCAAATTGACGATGGTGAGAAAAAATCTTGAATTCCACTTCTTTGTCAACGATAATTATGCTGGCTCTTGCAAGTCCTATGAATCGCTGTTCAAGAACGGAACCGCTGATCTTCCTACCATGGTCGGATTCTTCGAATTCAACTCCGATGTCACCTTCTCCAAATACAATGTCGAAACCGACAGTGAGAAAGTCGCATCCAAGATTTCTTCTATCTCCGATGTTCACTTCCTGACAGACAGCGAATGGGCTGCAGACTAAACGAAAAATAATGAACTTTGAAAAACAACAAGACACCAACATGCAATTAAGGAACGCTTACCCGGTCAAATCGGGTAAGCGTTTTATTTCCTTTTTTATCGATTTTCTCATCCTTTCTCTTGTCGCTTACCTGCTCTCTTTAGGATTCCTTCCGCTGTTGAAGAACTCCTCTTCCTATCAGGCTGCGGAAAACAAGGTTCAGGAAGAGATCAGATACTACAACAACTACATCTCCGATACCCATCTTGTCTCCTTCATCGACGATGAGAAGACAACGAGAAAAGACAAGGACATCATGGTCTTTGAGAATCTCTCTAAAGCCATCTATCTTTCCTACAAGACTTTCGATGAAGGAAAAGAGACACCTCAGTTCTCGGACTATGTGATCAAAAGCGATTCCTCTCTTGCCAAATATGGTGTCGCCTCCTTTGAAAACGATGACCTTAGCTATTTCTATACCGTCTATGTTCCATCCGTTCAGAAAAACGGAACGACATTAGTCAATTTCCAAGCGGACAGCCCAGCTCTATATGTCTATTATCTTTATAAAAACAGTTCGATGAGTTCTCTCTTCACATTCGGTGAGACAACTTCTCTTCCTGTGTTTCCATCTCATATTGCCTATTCCCTGTTTGTCTATCTGACACAGGAGAAGAATGATGTGAATCAGAACGTGTACAATGCAGGAGAAAGCTACTATTCGACTTTCTATAACGGATACAGTTCACTTCTCTCCTCAGCTGAATCCTTATGCATCAAGGCAGAACCCTACTACAGCAGCCATTATCTTGTCTATCGAGATGCCATCTCCTCAGAGGGAAGAATCATGAATCTTGCCTTACTTATCTCGATTGTGATTTCCTATCTTCTGTCTTTAGTATTGCCTAAGCTGATTTTCAGACATGATCAGACATTCGGAAGAAAGATTCTTTCTCTCTATGTCACGGACAAGGAAGGAGAATCGCCTGTGTGGTATTACACACTCCTCTCTTCCCTTCTAGGAATCTTCGGTTATCTTCCTGTCATGTTCCTCTTCTATATGCTTCCTCCGTTTAATGGCGTCTTCGATTCGATGTTTACACCCTTTATCTCTAACATCGCCCTTATCTGGATCATTGCCATACCGATATTCATCGCTATGGTAAACTATATCCCATCCCTTTTCTTCGCCGACAGAGAAACCCTTCTTGAAATGGTTTTCAAAACAAGGCTGAAAGATAAGAAGGACCTAGGTGAGATCACCGATACGGAAATCGAACAAGGAAGAGATTTTTAGCCCGATTCATCGGGCTTTTTTGGCTTCTAATAATGTATATACATTATTATTAATGGTTAATATTTATTGCATGTGAAACCCCTTTTATCGATACTATAAATGTATACGAAAAAATACGATTAGTGCGTCTTTCAAATAGGGGGATATAAACATGATTAAGCACAAAAGAAGTCTGTTACGTTCCGGCTTACTTTCTTTATTGATGATTTCGACTCTCGCATCCTGCCGTGGCGGAGGAGATGAGACAGGTGGCGGAAACAAACCTGATACATCAGGAGGAGATATTGCTCCGACTAACACCCATGCCATTATGAATCTTGATTCTCTTGCCGATGATCTCATCCTTGATGAGAACGGCAAAGCCATCTTCGAAGAAGAGGTCAATCTGAAGGTTTGGTGCATCATCGGCGATCCTGACCAGAAAGTCTTCAATGATCTTGTCACCAAGTTCAACAATGAATATTCCGGTCTTGTTCATCTCAATATGACCTATGTCGGTCACTTTGACTTCTACAACAACCTTCAGAACACTTTCACCAATGATAAGGATTCTATGCCTGATTTCTTAGTCATGCATAATGAAAAGACAGCAGAATATGCTGATAGAGGTTATCTGCTTCCTTTGGATGAAATCACCAAGAAGACAACAATCGAAACCGATTATTCCTCTGTCTATGAGAATATCGACCACGTCACCATGTACAACAACAAACGTTATGCTGTTCCGATGGATGCTCATGGCTTTGTCACATCTATCCGTCAGGACATCATCAAAAAGAATGAACTTGGATTTGATGGCAATACCCGCTTCATCCCGAATAACCGTCAGGAATATCAGCAGCTTCTTGAAGGACTGAGAAACAAAGCGGATGCCGGTGAACTTTGGACAAGAAATCTCAACAAGGGCCAGAATCACGCTTGGAAGAAGGCTGACAAGAATATTTTCTATCCTGAATATTTCCAGTCTACCGATCCCGATGGATTATCCGCTTTATATGCTAACAACGGAAAACTGGCTGATAGCACAGGAACCAAGATTACCTTCCATGAAAACGAAGGCTTCAAGACCTACATTCTTGACCAGGTCAGACGCTTCAATAACCGTTTGATGTCCGATGCCTCCGGCGGAAACGCTGAAAGCTTCGGCGCCGGAAATATCGCCCTATTCCCTGAAGGACCTTGGTGGGTTTCTCAGCAGTACACCTTACAGTGGAACAACGTCGAATTGACAAAGGCCGGCGAAAAGGGCGTCACAGCTGAAGATGCCGCTGATCCTATTTATAGCAAGCCTTATATCGCTTCCCGTCCTACCGGCTGGTGGACAACGGATGAAAACAAGGACAGCGAAAATGGAAAGAAGTGGTACGGAAATGGACACGCCATCTCTTTGACAAATCACATCACTTCCGCTCAGTCTGCTGCCGCTGCAATGACATTCATCAACTGGTTCACTCAGGGCAAAGACAGCGACACTGATTCTTATCATCTTGCTACCTGGTGCAACTCCGGACATATCCCGGCTTACAAGAATGTCTATGATTCTGAAGAATACAAGAACTATCTTGCTAAGAACATGACACTTCGCGCCTTAGGCAATCCTAGTGATATCGTCGCAATGGAAGGCTTAGCCTATGAGACAACTATCTTCAACTCCCTCTCCACTGCAATTAGCCTTGTCCAGTCTCAGCTGAAGACTTCTGCTGGCTGCACAGAAGATGATGCCGTGGAATTGATCAAGAAGGCTGTTGAAGACGGTCAGGCTTCCTTGGATCTTGAAATGCTCGGTTAAACTCTATGATTGGCTCTAACGCAATTGAAATGAATGCGTTAAAAGGCTCAAAGGCAAAATCGATCGCCAAGCGCTATGGCACGGCACTCCTCTTCTTAGCTCCTTTCCTTGTTGCCTTTGTCTGTTTCTTCATCATCCCTCTCATCTATGGTATTAAGATTTCTTTGTCTAACTTTCGCTTCTCCGCTCCCGGAGAGGCGAAATACAACGCCTTTTACTGGTATCGCATTCTCTTCGGTGATCCGAAGATATCATTAAGCGCAAAACTTTCCGCCAATTTCTGGAAATCTTTTGCAAACTCCTTCTTCTTCTCTCTCATCATGGTTCCAATTGCCGTTCTGCTTCCTTTAGGCTTGGCGATTCTTGTCAACATCAAGCCTCCTGGATACAAAGTGTTCCGTGCGATGATCTACCTTCCCTCCATCGTTCCTCTTACTGCATCCGGAACAATCTTTATGCTCTTCTTCATGGACAAGGGAAGCCATGGTCTCTTCAATGAATTCTTCAATACGAACATCCGTTTCTTTACGGATATCTGGTTCAAATTCAATGTCGGCAAATATACGGTCGAAGTCCCGTATGCCTGGATTCCGATCTTCTTGATGTGTCTCTGGGGAGGATGGGGAGGAAACTTCATCATCCTTTCTGCCGGACTTCAGAACGTTCCCAAATCCTTGTATGAGGCAGCCAGCATGGATGGCTGCTCCGCTTGGAGAAAGATCGGAGCTGTCACAATCCCGGGCATCAAAGGTCAGCTTGTCCTCTGCCTCTTTACAACAATCATCGGTTACTTGGGCTTATACGGTCAGAACTTCGTTTTAAGCAATGGCGGACCGAAAGCGACAACGCTTCCTGGTTCCGGTCAGACATCGACAGTCATCTACTTCATTCAGGACATTGTCGCCAACAACGCCAACTACCAAGA
>CAKUXT010000100.1 GCA_934700375.1 uncultured Bacilli bacterium
TCCGACATCCAATCCTTCACTGTAGCGGATGATAGAGCTATCGCGATAGCTCTTGCTTGCCGGTGTATCCTCATAAGCGAGCGGGAAGGTCTCGGAGAGTCTTCCGCTCGGAGAGACTTTTCCAGAAAGGATATGAGACAAGGCGATATGGCCCATCTCTCCTCCATATCCCATAAAGAGAACGGCATCGACTTCATCGATCCAGGAAGACATGTCGATGCTAGCGCCTGCTTCGACAACGACGATGACATGATGATCGAGGGGTTTTGCATAATCTAAGATGATGCATTCTTCCTCTTTGGATAACTTCATGGTCTGTCTATCAAATGCTTCTGTCTCGACATTGTTAGGATCGCCGACACAGATGATGGCATAATCTTTTGTCAAGGCAATATCAAGGCCGTGTTTGACGTTGTCGACATATCCTTTACCGCCAAGGTTATCTAAGACTGATTCACCATAAGTAGTATCAAATCCCTCTTCTTCCAAAGCCTCTTTCAAAGAGACAAAAGGAAGCTCAGGCTTTACTTCACTCGATCCGCCTCCACAGTAATACTTGACACTGGGAGCACCGGTCACAAAGACAGTACTATCTTTTCTAAGAGGAAGGATATTGTCTTTGTTCTTCAATAAGACAATTCCTTCTTCTTCGACCTTCAAAGCGACATTTCTTCTTTCATCGACTGTCATATCGATCTTTCTAAGCTTCTTTGTCTCTTCGCACTTCTTGGCAAAGGAGAGAACGCTGTCAGCACAATAATCAAGGCTAACAGGATCAAGAAGGCCCTTTTCAGCCTTTTCCATCATCTCTTTATGGAATTCCTCACGATAAGGCATCGTAAGGCCTAAACCGGCATTCAAAGAGGCGACAGGATCTTTGACCGCTTCCCAGTCAGAGATGATGAGTCCATCAAACCCAAACTCATGACGTAAGACATCATAGAGTTTCTTGTTCTCGCTCATTCTTCTTCCGTTGACAAGGTTATAGGAGCACATCAAAGACCAAGGCTTTGCCTCACAGGCGATTTCAAAGGGTTTAAGATAAATCTCGCGGAGTGTTCTTTCATCGACTTCCATCGATGCCCAGTGACGGGAGAACTCCATATTGTTGCAGCAGAAGTGCTTAATGCAGGACCCAACATGCATCGACTGAACACCAGTGATGTATTCTTTTGCCATCATGCCGGCAAGATAAGGATCTTCAGAATAGTATTCGAAGTTTCTTCCGTTCAAGGGATCACGTTTGATATTGACACCAGGTCCTAATAAGGTATCGACATTCTGTTCGATACAGTCATTTCCTAAGGCCTTGCCTTGTAAGGCGGCAAGCTCCTTGTTCCAGGTCTGTGAGAGAACCACTGTTGCCGGATAAGCAATAGAGGGATAACTCACCTGGAAAGCAGCTGTTCTGTCTGTCGGCTGTCTTAATCCGACAGGGCCATCTGAAACAACAAACTCATAGACTTTTCCGTCTAAGGTTTCATTAGTCCAGAAGTTAGCGCCCATGACAAGCTTTGCTTTTTCAACTGCGGTAAGATCTTTTGCCTTCATATCTTTTCCCCTTATTTCACTTTCATCACTTTATTTAGGAACTTCTTGGCTTTGTTCACCCAGGTAGCAACCTGTTTAAAGTCTTTTTCATAACTATCATAGCCAGGAAGATTGATAATGCGTCTGGCAACAGACAATCCATGCCAAAGATGCGGATAGATGACACATTCATGTCTGACATGAGCCTTTGTCAAAGCCTCATCCATCATGACAGTGTTCGTATAAGGAACAGCTCCATCTTCCTTTGTCGTCCAGATAAAGGTAGGCGGATAATCTTTGGTAACATGTTTTTCAACAGAGAGCAGCTCTCTTAAACTCTCATCTTTTCCAGTGATAGTCTCCATCGTATCCTGATGTGTCTCTTCACCCATGGTGATGACAGGATAAGAGAGGACAAGAGCAGTAACTGTCGTATCTCTTCCTTCGATGTTCAACATGGAATGGAGTTTCTCATCTCTTTCAAGCATACCATAGCTTGCAGTCAGATGGCCGCCAGCTGAAAAACCGGCCATGACAAGTCTAGTCGTATCGACTCTTAATGACTTAGCATGTCTTTTGATGTAATCGACAGCAGCCATTGCCTCCATCTGCGGAACAGGATAAGGTGTATTTGTCGTATACCAGAGGGTGAAGCAGCAATAGTCATCAGCCAGAAACTGAGAGACTACAGGATCGGATTCTCTGATAGAGCAGAACATATAGGATCCACCTGGAACGACTATAACTGATTTCATCAAGGGCTGATCCTTATCTGGGCAATCTAACATAGATGGACGTGTCATTTCCAAGATAGGATCATTCTTCAAAGGATAGTAGCGATTCAGATGGATTTTCTTATGTATCATGGTTTACCTCTTTCTTTTGAAACACATAAAAGACATCTTCTATATTCTACTATCCCATTCACTCTTTTCTAAGAGAAATCGAGGTTAAAAGCAACGAAAACGAAAATCAGGCGAATGACAGCTGTCATTCACCTGTTACACTTCCCAATTGATTTCGCCTTCTTTCCATGGATCTGGCATGATATAGAACGCATAGTTACGTCTTAACTGAATCGATTCACCAGCTGCATTAAACTTAAATTCTCGTTTAGTAAGATGGTTGGTAAGATGACAATTAGTCCCTAGGATTTCAGAGAGTTTCTTTGTTGTGCCATCTTTGAGTAAGAATAAAGTGTCATATGTCAAAGATTCACCATATGGCAAATATTTGATCTTGCCTGTAGTAGCATCGTACGAAGAAATGGCTTTTGCATACCAATTAGCGTTTGCATCGTTTGAAGTATTAATGAACTTATCGGTTCGATTTATCGTTACGCCTTTTTCGTAAAGATAAACTTGAGCACCAACCTGTTGTCCTAATGCGATAGCCACATCACAAGAATCAACAGCGAGATTACAATAGCGATTACTTCCGACTTGTTCGGATTTCATCGTTACTTTAGCGACAATACTATAGAAGCCTGACTTTTGCGGCTGAATGAAGATGGAATCAGAATTCTGATAAGAAAACGGAAGGTTACTGATATGATTCAAATCTTTAGCTGCTACAACAAAATCATATAAATTCTTCCTATCAGTAAAGTTATATTCTCCACTTGTAGAGCTTCCATATTGTGCATTGAACTTCTCATTGAATTGAGACAATTCCGTTTCATCCGTTATTCTTCCTATGTTAGTTTTGATAGGTTTTTGTTCATTTGTCAGAATTACAGATGCGCTTGATGGATAAGTATATTCCAAACCAGTTTCCTTATTGTAAGAAGTGATTTTTTCATCGATATCTGTTCCTTCCAAGAAAACATTGTTCAAGAGGAAATAACGAGCGTTTGCGCTTTTATTAGAATCTGTTGTAATATCACTCTTATTCATTTGCAAGGAATCAGTATACGAAAGAGATTTTGTTCTTCCTCCACTGAGTCCAATTTCGTAGATTTTTTCGATTTTTACATAGATATTGCACTTAGTCCAAGGGCTATACGCCATAGATGTAAACGGGGTAGGATTTTTTACATTTGAATTTTCAAACCAAACAAGCGGAGAATTGTTTATTTGTTTAGTGTTAAAAAAGAACGAGGAATCTTTGTTTTCCTTATCCGTCTCGCAAACATAGACATAAATATTATAAACACCAGGATCATTAACAGCACATCCACCATTTTCTTTAGGATTGACATAGGTATTATCATTTTTCCTAGAATCAAATAACGGAGTCAATTCAGTTTGATTTTTCACTTTTCCATCATAAGATTCACCATCCCAATCCCAAATACCCTTTTTTGTCTCCTGTGATTTTGAATTATTATAAGAACCCCAATAATCAGAAGCTTTATTTCCAAAATTACGCCATGTTCCATTACAATAAAGATCGACGTCCAAATACAAACGCTCGTCTTCTTTAACTCTTAAATTTTTATAAAAATAATAAGCGTTATTATCTCTTCCAGTCTGAGAAAAATATAATTCTCTACCAAAATACATATCCTGATATGAACCGTTGTCATAATATAATTTCTCACCTTTACGATTATGAATTCTAACAACTGTCTGGTCTTTAAAATTACCATTCTGGGTTCCATGATAATCTTTTCCAGCAGTCAAAACAGGGAAAACAAAAACAGTCTTAGACAATCCTAAAGTTGAATAAATATCTTGAGTGCACTTTTTAGATAATTCATCATAAGAGGAAATATAATCATAAGTACCCTGTGAATCATATCCGTATCTACATGCATTTTCAAAATCTGCAGTCCAACCTGAAAAACGAATCCAATACCCTTGAGAGTCTTTGTTTGTTGTCAAAGGATCAGAAACCTTACTGAAAGTATCAAGAGAGATACAAGTGTCTTCATAGTGAGCCTTATATCCAAAAGGATTCTCATCCTTATCAAAATAACCATATTTCTTTAAAGTATCATCCGAAGCTGAAGTTCCATCGCCGTCTATATTGCCGATATATTTTCTGTACTTATCGACAGAAAGGATTTGCTCTAACGGAGTAGCCTCCGTATATGTATCTTTAATATAGTTAGCCCATTTAGATGAAGGGAAGAAATAAACAGTATAAGAGTTAGCGTCTAATTCATAGTTAGTGAGAATATCATCCATCAAGCCTTTTGCTTTATCAGTATGAAGATTGGTTCTCTCAGAAAAAATATAGACGCTAAAAGCACTGCCAACAAAGAAGATAGAGAACAAGAAGGAAAGAAAGATAAGAATTTTTGATTTAATGCTTTTCATAATCAATTCTCCTTTCTTTTATACAGGTTCAATCATTAAATAAATGCTTATCTTAATAAGCGGAGCCGTACTTTCTTCTAATCTATTCCGCATCGCTTCAAAAGCTTCCTTACTGGTCGGAATGGCACCGCTACGATAGTTGACAATGATCGG
Source organism: uncultured Bacilli bacterium (assembly GCA_934700375.1). Classification (GTDB taxonomy): domain Bacteria; phylum Bacillota_I; class Bacilli_A; order RFN20; family CAG-288; genus Enterosoma. The sequence continues at coordinate 4,947 of CAKUXT010000100.1, forward strand.
TAAAGACGGATATTCATAGACATTATTTTCAATAGGACGACCTAAAGCCCAGCCATGATCTTTCCAAGTATCATTGAAATCAAGCCCCTCGACATTATTCTTATTGCTAAAAGAAAGATAGCCGCTTGCTTTTCTTGTATCTGTAGAAGAAGTAGTCGGATAAACTAACTTAAAATAAGAATCGAATGTTTCAGAAATCGTAACTTCATACTGAAGCGAATATTTGAACTTATGGTAATAGGCAGATGTATCTTCGTCAGTTCCACGTTTTTTGAATACAAACTTAACAGTCATAGGAGAAGGAAACTCAACGTCAGTCTGCGTAATGTAAAGGAAAGGTTCGACTTTGCTTTTGTCATCCTGAAAAGAGATGAAGTTTTCATCGCCTTCATTTCCGTATTGGAGATAAATCATTCCACAATCTTTAGCACTAGTCTCAACCTCTACCTGATTATTATTGCTCTTGCTCTGGATTCCACCGAAAAACCAGACTGCAAAACCAGTTCCCATAGTCGATAAAACAAGGATAAAAGGAAGGAATAGGCCTAAGAACAAACGTTTACGCATCAATTAGAGTCTCCTCATTTTCTGATCAACACAGATAAAGATGTGTCTGGTGACAGATTTGTTGTCATAGGATGTACTATCATAAAAACGGACAAAGAAGTCATGGACTTCAGTCGGATCTCCGACATATTCGACATAATCCGTTCCATTAGGAACCTCATGGATGATGAAATACTTTCTGGCTTCATCGACCAAATGAATCTTTAGCGGATATTTCTCATGATAGGAAAGACGTTCAGAATTATTAGGAAGCTCATTGTATAAGAAGAGATAAAGCCCCTTACGCATAGAGCCCTGATAATGGTGCATGCCATCAGCAAAGAATCCGCTCTGATATTCAAACGGATATAAGTATTTGCTCTCCTTGTGAACGAACTTCAGATTCGATAAGGATGCAGATACCATCTTGGATAACGAAGCAGGCAACATGACATCGACATACGGGAAGCGTTTCTTGACCGGTTTGCTGACAGGAAGTGTTGATAAAGCATGGGAAGCAAAGATGTCTGTGCTCTTATCAGAGACATAGACAGTCTTTTCATTCTCCAGAGCTTTTGCAAAGCAATACTTCTGTGTCAGAAGCTGATAGAAACGGATGTTGTACTTCTCCGTCATCTTTGAATAAATGATAGAGTAGATAATAAGCAGTAAGAATGCGATGACGAGTGTGATGATACCGATAGGAGACTGCAAATAGGTTACAAAATAACCTAAGGTTGCATTCTTGTATCCGGTCCATTCTCCGACGATGGAATCAAAGGTAAGAGCAGTCTCACCGATCATGGTAGAGACGTTGCTGTCTCCACGGAATGTGAATCTCTTGTGGCCGTCTTTATCTGTACCGATAGATATCAGACGATGAACGATTGTAATCATTCTGCCCTTCTCACTGCTTTCCATCTTGAAGGCATAGACCTTCATCAGCTCTAAGTCATCCTCTGAATTCACCTTATCCAAGGTGATAAGAGAATACTGAGAGATACGGTTCTTCTCATCGAGAAGATCGTTGTCTTTCAGATAGGTATTTCCGGAATAGGCCTCCTGCATAGAGGATGTCTCAATGATGACAGCAGCCTGATCGCCAATGAACAATTGGTTGCCGTTGACTCTCGACATGGCTCCATAGACTGTAAGACCGATTAAACCGACATATAAGATACCTAAGATGACTGACCAGACATGCGAACATCTCTTGTTGCTCTTCAGTTCTCTTTGATAGGTATCCAATACTTCTTCGCCATCTTTCTGTTTCTTGACTAGCTTTGTGTATCTCTTATCGACATCACCCTGAACAGACGGATCTTCAAGTCGATTGATATACAATAGCTTTTTCGCATTGAAAAACAGGGATGCAATGCTAATAAAGGCAATTGCAAACATAGCAATGACGATAATACAGACTATATATGTCAGTTGGATTGCACTCATTAAAAACATACTAATTACCACTCTTAATACTAAAGCACAATTGAACCCACTATTACGTATGAAAGAGAGAAGTGGGTTCAATTGTGAACAAAATCAACTTAAACGACTAAAATTAATGACTGAACGAAGAATTAAGCTTTGACGATGGTTGCAGTGGTAGTGATGATAAGTTTGCTGTCAGTACCGATTTTACCTAACATATCAGAATATTCAGCATCATTATGGGGTTCGGCTGTAGCCATAACGCATCCGGCAGCATAATCCGTCTCGGATCCACCTCTCTTAGTATCCTTACCAGTAGTGTACTGATTCTTATATGCAAGATATTCAAAAGCGAAAGTGACATCTGTTCCTGTTGTTGCAGTAGCACTATCTTTATCCATAGGTAAATAGGCACTATAACTCTTATCCTGGTTCGCTTCAGTTGTCCAAGTAAATGTGTATGTGCCTTCCGTAGCATTAACGTTC
>CAKUXT010000101.1 GCA_934700375.1 uncultured Bacilli bacterium
GTAAAAGGGGCTGCAAAGCCCTCGATTGCATTTCTATTCTATTTAGAAATGATCGAATTCTTTAACAGCCCCTTTTCCTTTGTCTTTTTCTTTTCATTCTTTTATAAATCTACTAAACTATTGTCATGGATAAAGAAACAAATACTGAAAAGCTTCTCCAGAATCTTGACGATACGACACCATCTCAGGATGAAGAGCTCGCGTTTATCGCCTATCAGGAAAATGTAACGAGATCGAAAGAGGAGAAAAAAACAAGGTGGATATTGATTGCCTTATCTGTTGCAATCTATCTTTTAGGTCTTGGTCTATTCAGTGCCATCGTTCAGACAGTCTATGAAATCAATCATATCGCAGGGTTAGTCACTGGCGGTGTCTTAGTTGTCTTATACACGATCTGTTTCATCATTGTCATCGTCTCTATCTTCTCAAAACATTCTTTCGACCTCGAATTCAAAAAGAGAAATACAGGTCACTTCTCAGAGCGCGTCAACAATAAGGTGAGATGGGAAATTGCAAAGAACATCAATGAACAATCCGCTGTATTGAACTATATCGAGACAATGGAGAAAAAGGACTTCGTAAATAAAAACGAAGCGAAGAAAGTCGACTCCTTCAATCAGATCAGCAAATTATTGGATAAGTATCCTAATCGCATACCAGGAAGCAAAAGCGAGGATTCTCAGCTTCTTGCTGATTGTCTTGCTGTATCCATGAGAAAAGACGGTGTCATCTATAAGAAAGCAAGAAAGCTGATTCTAAGACGTGCCGTATCGACAGGATGTCTGACTGCACTCTCTCAGAACGCCATTGTCGATGCCAGCGTTGTCGCTGTAAAGAACATGCAGCTTATCAAAGATATCATCTGGCTGTACGGATTTAGACCTACCAATGCTGAGATGACAAAAATCCTAGCGAAAGTAGTCAAAAATGTCTGTGTTGCCATCGGATTCAATTCACTGCCGAAAAGCACAACATGGGCAAGCAAGGTATTCAATAAAGATTCCTCTAACTTCCTCATTCAGCTTCTAGGTCAGGCCATTGATATGGGAGCCCAGTTCTTAGGCAATGGTGCAATGACTTACATGGTCGGAAAATACACGGTCAATGCACTATTGAGCCAATACCGTATTCAGGACCTCTATCGTCTGAAAGACTTGGAAAACTATGAGATGGAGATGTCTACAAGCACAATCCATGAAATCAATGAAGAGATCGAAGTCGAAGTGAAAGAGCTCAGCAACAAACCGGAAGAGAACGAGGCTCCTATTAAAGAAGCTCTTCCTACAACAGAAGAGACAAAGAAGAAAAAGAAATGGGAGTTCCATCTCTTTAAGAAAATACGCAGTAAAGTTGAAAAAGACAAATCTTAGACTATAATTGTATTGTGATTCAGGGAAAGGTGAAATTCCTTCTCGGCGGTATACCCCGCTAGGAGCTAACGCTTCATGATTCGGTGAAATTCCGAAGGCGACAGTAAAGGCTGGATGGAAGAATCAAAAAAGTCATTTTTTTGGTAACTTTATTATCCCTAGGATCTTATCTTAGGGATTTTTCTTTCCCGGAAAGGACTTAGAGTATGAGAAGAAGCGGAAGTGAGGTGCTGACAAGAATGACAACGATCGCATTGTTGTCAGCGTTAGGTTTTGTTCTGATGTCGTTTGTGAGATTCCCTTATCCTTTGGCCCCTTGGCTGATGGTTGAAATCTCAGATGTCGTCGTCTTAGTCGCTTATGCGATGTATGGATTCACAGGCGGTATCGCTGTCGCTGTCTTAAAGACAGGACTTGATATGGCTGTCTATGGTTTGACCGGTGTATATGGAATCGGAAACATCACGGCACTGATCACCTCTTTGATGTTTGTTCTGATTCTGTTTATCACTTCTCATCTATTGAAGTGGTTCAAAAAAGGACTTGGATTCAGAGTCCTCTCCTATCTTGTCATCACTTTGTTTGTCGCTGTTGTTCTGACTTTAGCCAATGAGTTATTCATCACACCTACTTATCTCAGCGGCAAGTTCACGACTTGCTTTGACAGCGAGACTGTGAAGATGGTCATCGATGGATTCAACAATATGGGTGTCAAAGGTAATTCTTATTTCTGGCTTATCGCACTCATTTATTTCCCGTTCAATCTTTTAAAAGGTGCATTAGTGACTTTTATTTATGAGATTCTCTTCAATAGACTGATTTTTGTCTTCATGAACCGTTCTCCGAAGATGAAGAAATATTTCTTAGGATCTATCTTCAAGAAAGAAGACACAGAAAAAGAGAACGAAGAAGCAAAAGAATAATTCCTTTCTCAAAAGTTCATAATATACTTTATACACCTATTGGAGCATATTTTCAACAAAATAGTTTTAAACGTAAAAAGTTGCGATTTTCTTCATTTTTCACTAACGTAAGCGCTTTACTTTGCGATACAATATAAGTATCAAAATACTTCACAGGATGGTGAAGAAAGAGAAAGGAGCCTTTAGAAATGACGACGATTTTCAAAGATCAGGAGCCGATGACATTAGAAGAAAGACATAGTCTCATCAACAAGAACCTCGTTGACCTTGTCTACAACGCAGCTTATCTGGAAGGTGTCAGAACATCATTTGTCGAAGCGAGAGCATTCATCTTGGAAGGTCTTGAACCAGTTGCACCAAGACCGATCGGATTGAAGAAGCTCAAGAATCTTAAGACGGGCTATCTCAGATTAAGAGAAGAAGATATGTTGGAAGAGCCGACCGACTTGAATACATTGTGTGAACTCAACCGTATCGTCAACGGAAGAGGAGTTTCCACAGAGCCGGGCCGTGTCAGAAGTGTTGTCGTCACCATCTCTGGAACAGACTATGTACCTGAAATTCCTGATCCGTACACAGTCAATAACACCATACGCGATATTGTAGAGGAAAAGAAAACATTCATCGAAAGAGGTCTCGACTTGTATTGCTACTTGATGAGAACTCAGGTTTTCCTTGACGGAAATAAGAGAAGCGCAAACCTTTTATGCAATCAGTTCTTGCTTAGACATGGTCAGGGAATCTTCTCTATCCGCCCTGAAAGAAATGATGAATTCTTAAAGAAGCTTGTCGCTTACTATGAATCCGGTGATCCGACTGACTTAAAGATCTATCTCTACGAAAACTGCTTCTATACTGATCCCTCTCATCCTTATATCGATGACTAAATAAAGGAAACAAAACGAAAACACCAAGCTAGCCGATAAGAATTTCGGCTAGCTTTTTCAGTTTGATGAAATTCATTTGTTTTATGTATCAACTAACAAAACGTCAGTTTTTTTCTCAATTATGAATAATATGGCATGCTATAATGGAAATAATTCAATGGAGAAAGAAATGACATACCAGGAATTATTGACACACCTGTTCTCAATCAGCGACAATACGTTTTCATCCTTTTCAAAGTCCATATCAAATAGCAGCTATGAAGTGATAGGAGTGAAGAACCCTGTTCTAAGAACAATCATCAAAGAACATAAAGATGATGATGAGTTATTGACTGATGACTTTGTCTTAGGCAAATACCTGGAAGTCGATTTCATCTATTTCGGATTATCACTATCAAGAGAGAAAACTATCAATAGTCAGCTGAAATTCCTAAAAGAGAAGATACATTTAGCTAAATCATGGATCATAACTGACTGCTCTTCTTCCTTCTTAAAGAAAACATCATTTGATGATTTCTATGACTTCTTTACCGACATGTATCAAAGAAAGAACGTTTACGAAAGAAGAATGGCTTATGTTCTTGCACTGAAGCAATACAAAGATGAAAGAATCAAAGAGATTCTTCCTCTTATAAAGACAAAAGAAGAGTATATGGTATACATGGCAGAAGCCTGGCTATTGTCTGTCATTGCACTCACATATGAGAATGATGTCTTTGATTATCTAGCAAAGACAGATGATCTTATTCTTATGAGAAAAACGATATCAAAGATCTGTGATTCCTATCGTTTTGATGAGAAAAGCAAAAATCGATTCAAAGAGCTGAGAAACAGAAAATAAGAAAAAACATAAGAGATTTTCATAATAATGATGTTTTATAGGTAAGGAGAACAAAGACATGGGAAAGAAAAAGAAATTATGGTTGATTCCACTGATCGCATCAGGAGTCGTCATCATCGCCATCGCTGCCATCCCTTTGTCCATGATGCTTCAGATAAAAAGCAATCAGAAGGAATTGAAGAAGTCATTCTCGTTAAGAGAGATCAATCAGATCAAAGAAGAATCCTTTTATCCGCTCAATGAGGTCAAATATCCAGACGCGGAGCTTAAGACCATAACACTGGATGAGAACTATAAGAACAGCATCCTTGATTTCACCTATCTGTTCACTTCCACAATGGATTGCTTTTCCTATTCGCCTCTGAATCTCTATTTTGCCTATGATACGCTTTCCTGGGGAAGCGATGACGTCGCTTTATCCAACAGATGGAACAGCGTATTAGGTCTGACAAGAGACGAAAGAAACGAAGGACTGAAACAGCTTTATCCTTCCGATTTCTATCTGAATGAAAACGGAAGTCTTCAGCTTTATCAAGGCCTCTTTGCGAAGAAAGGAAAAACAGTAAACAACGGTCTTCTGGCTACGCTGACAGAGAGATACTGTGAAGCCTATTCTGTCGATTTCTCTTCCGATGAAGGCATTAAAAAGATGCTCAATTGGATCGATGAAAAACTGGATGAGAAAGGATTTCTCAGCACAAAAGATCTCGACATCAAACAGGAAACAGCCGCATACTTATTCAACACGCTTTATTTCCGCTCCAAGTGGTCTACAAAATACAACAAAGCCGATACAAAAAAAGAATCCTTCTATTCAACAGATGGTGAACAGAAGAACATTCCTTTCATGAAGCATAAAATCTACACGGATATCTATGATTATGAAGGATATTACTCCTTCTATGATTACTACAAGAACGGAGAAAAGATTCAATACATCATTTCAAAAGATGACAATGTCAACATTGACAAAGTACTGAAAGAAAACAACTTCTATAAAGAAACAAAAGACAAGAAAGGAGGAATCGTCGAACTATCGATGCCCAAGTTCACAGATGAAAGCATGACAGATTTTACTTCATCCTTGAAACAAGTCGGATTAGAAGATGTTTTAAATCCTACAAAGCCCTCTTTGAACAACTTCTTCAGCAATCTCTATGAAGGCGAGAACGTCTATCTGATGACATCAAAACAGAAGAACAAAGTCACCTTCGATGAAGACGGAACCATTGTCAAATCATTGGGCATGCAGACCTTTGGTGCTTCAAAAGCAGCACCGATGGATTATTATCAGTTCACATTAAACCATCCGTTTATCTATACCATCTATGATAGAAACGGACTTCCGATCTATACAAGCAAAGTAAATAAGATCTGATTACCAGATCAGGTTTTCAATACCGGGGAAATCGATGAACGGATTGCGGTTCTTCTGGATTTTATATGCTTCTTCGTTTCTCTTGATCTCTTTTTCAGAGACAGGATCTTCCTTTGACCACTTCAGATAAAGTTTGATTGCCCAAGAGGATAAGGAAGGATAAGCGTTCTTGCTGAAAGCAGCAAAGCTTTTGAATCCGGAAAGCTTTGTCTGATAGCATGTGACAAAGTAGAAATAGGTTCTTGCAAAGTCGCCTTTGTATTCGTCAGCAGGTTCACATACATTTCCTGAAACACCTGAAGTCTTTGATGATCCTACTTTTGTATTATTGGTAGAAGTGAATGTTGCACTTCCGACTTCAGCATGTGGGAAATTGCTTCTTCTGTTATTGACATAGCCATCGGTAGGATAGACGTGGAAAAGATCGCAGACCATCGGATTCGCTTCACTGAAGATGGATTGCGGAATCGTATGTTCACGATTATACATATCGCCTTCCTGTTGATAATTTCCGGTTCTCTGAGATGGTTTATATCTTTGGTTGGAATACATATCCCAGATTGTGCCATCATCTCTTAAGTCTGTCTTAAGATATGCGTCATAAAGAGCCTTATATCCGATGGATGTATGTTTCTCAATGATATTATGAAGATTCGTCTTCAGTGCTGCATTGCGAAGGGTGAGATCAATAGAGGACTGATAATAAGAAGGAATACTCCAGTTATATTCATTTCCGGATGTATCTTTTTCTGTATCCTTCTTATCTGTCACTTTATCAGTAACAGGTGTGGTTTCGCTTGCCTTATCAGTTGTTGTGATATCAGCAGTTTCTTTATCAGTAGAAGGACGGACAACATCACTCTGTTTTTCATTACTGCTTTCGCCATTAGAAGAAGGAGAAGATACTTTGTCTTCTTTTGAACATCCCGTAAGAAGCACTGCAAGTGCAAAGATTAATGCTTTAGATTTATTGTGTTTCATAATAGGGCTATTGTACCACAATATGCTTGACATTCGTATAGCAGTCATGACAAGGCAAAGGAAAAACAAGAAGAAGTCTTTTTATGCTTTCTTCCTATTTTAAGAAAGCTTATAATGGTTAAGAAAAATTGAGGTACTACTATGGCTAGAATAATTCTTGTCGGCGGCGGTTCATCATCTGGTAAATCATATATCACAAGAAACGTCATCGAAAATGTCGGTGTTGAAAACATCACCAAGATCACAATCGACGACTACTATAAAGATCAGACCGGTGTTGCAATGGAAGAACGTGTCAAAGTGAACTACGACCATCCAAAAGCATTTGACTGGAAGCTTATGCGTTCTCAGATCAGAGATCTGAAGAACGATATTGCTATTGATAAACCAGTATATGATTTCACCATTCATAACAGAAGTGAAAAGACAGAACGTATCGAACCGAAGAAAATTGTTGTTGTCGAAGGAATCATGGCCCTTGTCGATAAGCAGCTTCGTGAATTAGGTGACTTAAGAGTCTTTATCACAGCTACACCGGAAGTCAGATTCTTAAGAAGATTCATCCGTGACCACACAGAAAGAAAGAGAAGCTACGAAAACATCGTCAATCAATATATCAAGACTGTCGCTCCGATGTATGAAGAGATCATTGCTCCCAGTGCCAACTATGCTGATCTGATCGTCAACAACGATGGCATTGCAAACCTTGCAATCGACGTTCTTACCTGTGTCTTCAAAGAAGAACTTGATAAAGCAACTGACGGAAAACCACATCCGAGAGAATCCACCAACGAATTCAGCGAAGATATCTTGAGCAAAGTCTTCCAGGATGCTACGAAAGCGTAGTTTTCGTTGAAATTATACCGATTATTCATATTAGTTATCTACCTAAGTGCAACACTTACCGGTAAGATAGCATTGTTCGCTTGTCTTTTCAATGATTTGACTAT
>CAKUXT010000102.1 GCA_934700375.1 uncultured Bacilli bacterium
TATGATCTCCATCACGATGAGCTGGATTTCATCCTCCACTCTGACGGAACAAAAGAAGAACTTCACGATCAGGTCAAAGCACTGATTGAAAAGATCATCGACTAAAAAAAGCTGTTACAGCTTTTCTGCAAGGTGCAGAGAACTGTAACAGCTATTTTTATTTCAGATGATGATTAGTCGAGATGCGGACCGGCCTTGACTAATTCCTTACCAGCCTCATTGGTTTCATACTTGGTGAAGTTCTTGATGAAACGAGCGGCAAGGTCCTGAGCCTTCTTATCCCATTCAGCAGGATCAGCATAGGTATCTCTAGGATCGAGGATGTTAGTTGCAACACCTTCAAGAACAGTCGGAACTTCGAAATCGAAGTAAGGAATCTTCTTGGTAGGAGTATTAAGGATGGCACCGTTTAAGATAGCATCGATGATACCACGGGTATCCTTGATGGAAATACGCTTTCCAGTACCATTCCAGCCAGTGTTGACCAAATAGGCCTTGGCACCGGACTTCTTCATATGCTTGACCAACTCTTCAGCATACTTGGTCGGATGGAGTTCAAGGAAGGCCTGTCCGAAGCAAGCGGAGAAGGTAGGAGTAGGTTCAGTGATTCCTCTTTCAGTACCGGCAAGCTTTGCAGTGAAGCCGCTTAAGAAGTAATACTGAGTCTGTTCAGGAGTGAGGATGGAGACAGGAGGCAAGACACCGAAAGCATCAGCAGAGAGGAAGATGACATTCTTTGCTGCAGGAGCATGGCTGATTGGCTTGACAATGTTCTTAATGTGATAGATTGGATAAGAGACACGGGTGTTCTCGGTAACGCTCTTATCGTGGAAATCGACCTTTCCGTCCTTATCGACAGTGACATTTTCAAGCAAAGCGTCTCTCTTGATGGCGCCATAGATATCCGGTTCAGCATCCTTGTCGAGGTCGATGACCTTAGCATAGCAGCCGCCTTCGAGGTTGAAGACACCATTATCATCCCAGCCGTGTTCATCATCACCGATGAGAAGTCTCTTAGGATCAGTGGATAATGTGGTCTTGCCGGTTCCGGAAAGTCCGAAGAAGACAGCAGTGTTTTCGCCGTTGAGGTCAGTGTTTGCAGAAGAGTGCATGCTGGCGATGCCCTTAAGAGGCAAGTAGTAGTTCATCATGGAGAACATACCCTTCTTCATTTCACCACCATACCAGGTGTTAAGGATGACCTGTTCATGAGAAGTAATGTTGAACATGACGCAGGTTTCGGAGTGAAGTCCTAATTCCTTCCAGTTCTCGACCTTGGCCTTGGATGCGTTGTAGACAACGAAATCAGGCTTGAAGTTTGCCTGTTCTTCTTCGGTAGGACGGATGAACATATTGCGGACAAAGTGAGCCTGCCATGCGACTTCCATGATGAAACGGACAGCCATTCTTGTGTCCTTGTTTGCACCGCAGAAACCATCGACGACATAAAGCTTCTTGCCGGATAATTCCTTCTTGGCAAGATCCTTGACGGCAGCCCAGGCTTCTTCGCTGGCCGGATGGTTGTCGTTAGGATATTCCTTGGAAGTCCACCAGACGGTGTCCTTGGAATTTTCATCGACAACGATGAATTTATCCTTAGGAGAACGGCCGGTATAGACACCAGTCATGACATTGACAGCACCGAGTTCAGTTTCCTGACCCTTTTCATAGCCTGTCAAGGACGGATCCATTTCAGCCTTAAAAAGATCTTCATAAGAGGGATTATAGACAACTTCTTTGACGTCATTAATACCATACTGACTTAAATCGATTTTTTTCATAAGTACCCTTTCTATTCGCACACTTTCGTGGAATAAACTAATGATAATTTTTTTCTAAGGTGACTTCTCCGCTGTTGAGCGAAACAGTCTTTCCATTTTCATCGACAAGCAGATTACCATCGCTATCGATGCCTTTGACTGTCGCATGTCTATCTTCGCCATAATAGTTGAGATAGACTTGTTTTCCAGTCAGGTAAGAGCGTTCTCTTACACAATCAAGGAAGGAGTCATCTTCTTGTAAGAACTTATCGTAATAAATATCGAAGTAATGAAGAAAACATTCAAGGAACGGAAGCTTCTCGTATTTTTTTCCTGTCTCAAGATAAAGCGATGTGGCTTTGTCTTTCAGAGAGGAAGGGAACGAATCCTGATTCAGATTGATGCCGATACCGATGATCAGGGCCTGAAGTCTTCCTTCGACGACAGACTCCGATAGAATACCGACAGCTTTCTTTTCATGGATGAGGACATCATTGGGCCATTTGATCTGGTTTTCGATTCCTAGATCATCAAGCGCCAAGGATACACATAATCCTGATAAGAGAGATAAGAGCGAGACTCTTTCCGGCTCAAGATTATCTTTCAAGAGAAGGGAGAATACAAGCGATTTGCTGTCCTCGACCCATTCTCTTCCAGAGCGGCCTTTCCCGGCAGTCTGATGTTCTGCCGTAATGACAGTTCCATCATCATAATTCTTATACTCTCTTTTCAGATATGTGTTTGTTGAATCTATCTCAGGAAAAGAAACAATAGGATGTTTCATGATTAGCCAAGAAGCTGAATCAGCAAACCGGCAGCGACTGCACTACCAATGACACCGGCAACGTTCGGACCCATAGCGTGCATAAGGAGGAAGTTAGAAGGATCTTCTCTCTGTCCTTCCTTCTGGACGACTCTGGCTGCCATCGGAACGGCAGAGACACCGGCAGCACCGATCATCGGGTTGATCTTGCCGTGTGTGAGCCAGCACATCAGTTTGCCGATAAGAACACCGCTTGCAGTAGCAGTGATGAAGGCTAAGATACCTAAGACGAAGATAAGGATGGTCTTAGGATTGAGGAAGTACTCTGCACTTGCTGTTGCGCCGACAGAGAGACCGAGAAGGATGGTGACGGCATAAAGAAGTGTATTGGAACAGGCTTCGACAAGTTTAGGAACAACACCGGATTCCTTGACGAGGTTACCCATCATAAGGCAGCCGATCAAAGGAGCGGAAGAAGGAACGATAAGGATAACGATGACCATGACAGCGATAGGGAAGATGATCTTCTTTGTCTTGCTGACAGGTTTGAGCTCTTCCATATGGATCTTTCTTTCCTTCTTAGTGGTGAGAAGACGGATGACAGGAGGCTGAATGAAAGGAACAAGAGCCATATAGGAATACGCAGCAATAGCGATGGATGAGAGCAATTCAGGAGCTAACGTCTTTGTCGTAAGAATGGCAGTCGGACCATCGGCGCCGCCGATGATACCGATACTGGCAGCCTGCTGAGCATCGAAGCCGCAAGCGACAGCGAGCATAAGGGTAAGGAAGATACCGATCTGAGCAGCTGCACCAAGGATCAACGTCTTAGGATTGGAGATAAGAGGACCGAAGTCGGTCGTCGCACCGATTCCTAAGAAGATAAGGCAAGGATAGATATCGTACTGAACACCTTTGTAGAGAACACCGAGCAATCCGGAATATCCGGTGATTGTCTTGACGTCTTCTCCGTTAGGATAGATAAGTCCTAACAGACCTTTGTATGTCGTATGTGTTATCTTTGGTATGAAATCACCATTACTGTCTGTTACCCCTTCATAGATAGGAGTCATGACATTGACACCAGGAAGGTTTGCAAGAAGCATACCGACACCCATAGGGATCAAAAGGTAAGGTTCGGCTTTTTTGAAGATAGCAAGGTAGAGAAGAAGAATAGCAATCGCAACCATAATGAGGTTTCTCCAACCTCCGGCTTGGAAGAATCCTGCAATTCCTGTATTCAGGAAGAAGTCTTTGAAGAATTCCCCAACATCATTAGCTAGGATGAACTGCATATTCTACCCCAAAACGACTAATGTGTCTTTGCTGTTGACCTGCTGTCCCTTAGTGACGTTGACACTGACAACAGTGCCATCGCTAGGGGCTTTGATTTCGTTTTCAAGCTTCATAGCTTCAAGGATGCAAAGGACCTGGCCTGCTTTGACAGCATCGCCTGCCTTGACTTTGACATCAAGGATAGTTCCCTGCATCGGAGAAGGAACAGGAGTTCCGTTTCCGCTAGCAACAGGAGCGGCAGCGGGCTTTTCACTAGCAAGAGCAGCCTGAGCAGCAGGAGCGCTGACAGTGCCTTTGACAGTCTTGACTTCGACAGGTTCTACTTCGGTGATTCCCATGACTTTGACTTCATAGGTCTTACCATTGACTTTGATTTTATAGATTCTCATAAATTTACCTCGTTGTCATTCACTTACTTTTTTTCTTCTTTTTGTCATCTTCTTCAATCAGCTTGCAGCTGACGACTTTGACATCTTCTTTTCTTTCTTTGCGATAATCGAGTGTCGCAACAAGAACAGCGGCCATAGCATCTTCATCAAGCTCTGTTCCATCTTTCATCTTCACGACCTCTTTGACATCAAGTGCACGGATCTTGTTCAATAAGGATAAGATCAGTGTGATGACGATAAGAACGGCGAAGACGACAATGATGCAGAGAAGAGAATAGAGGGCGGAAGTTCCAAATCCCCAATCGGTACGTTCAGTTAAGAAACTCATAATTCAACATTGAACTCCTCAGCTTCAAGACCGTATTTCTTCTTGAGGAACTTGATGGCAACCTGATCGAAGAGCGCGATGGAAAGGACATCTTCATCGCATCTTGCGATCTTCTTGTACTCTTTCTTGAGCTTTTCGAATTCAGGCTCAAGCTTATCAGCAGGACGATAGGTGATGACTTCATCATCGCCGATGATCTTATGCTGGACTTCCGGATTGACCGGTGCAGGAGCCTTGCCATATAAACCGTGGAGATAATCCTTGATCTCTTTCGGGACCATCTTATATCTTTCACCGGTAAGGACATTCATGACAGCCTGTGTTCCGACCATCTGAGAAAGAGGAGTGACAAGCGGAGGATAGCCTAAATCTTTTCTGACACGAGGAACTTCCTTAAGGACTTCTTCGTATTTGTCCATAGCGCCCTGCTTATCCAACTGACTCATCAAGTTGGAGAGCATTCCGCCAGGAACCTGATACTTAAGAATGTTAGGATTGACACATAAGGCCTTGACCTTCAATGTTCCGTTCTTAAGGTATTTCTGTTTGATCTTATCCAATTTGACAGCAGCTTCATTGAACTTGTCAGCATCGAGATGCGGATCGTATTCAGTGCCCTGAAGAGCATAGTTGAATGCTTCAGTGCAAGGCTGAGAAGTACCGCCGGACAAAGGAGAGAGTGCAGTATCGATGATATCGACACCGGCCTCGATTGCCTTTAAGTATGTCATCTGGCAGATGCCGCCAGTGCAATGAGAATGAAGCTCGATAGGAAGCTTTGTCTCAGCTTTCAGTCTGGAGATGAGTTCATAGGCATCTTTCGGAAGAAGAACACCGGCCATATCCTTAATACATAAGGAATCAGCACCCATGTTCTCGACTTCCTTTGCCAAGGAAACATAATAATCGACTGTATGAACAGGAGAGGTTGTGTAGCTTAATGCGATCTGACAATGAGCGTTCGGGAATCTGTCCTTGAACTTGTTGCAGGCATTGACGGCGCTCTTAAGATTTCTGACATCGTTCAGTGCATCAAAGACACGGATGATATCAATACCGTTTTCCAAGGATTTCTCAACGAACTTCTCAACGACATCATCAGGATAGTGATGATAACCTAAAATGTTCTGTCCTCTGAAAAGCATCTGAAGCTTGGTATGAGGACAAGCCTTTCTGATGGCACGAAGTCTTTCCCAAGGATCTTCATCCAAGAAGCGAAGACAGGAATCGAAGGTGGCTCCACCCCAGACTTCCAACGCATAGAATCCCGCTTGATCGAGAAGCGGAGCGACAGACAGAATCTCGTCAGTAGTGAGACGAGTTGCGATCAGAGACTGTGATCCATCACGCAAGGCAGTATCAACAATTTTTACTCCCATAAAGTGGCCCTTTCTATAAAAAAGCTAAATTTCCGACATATACATTTTACTCCCTCTTGACAATGATTTAAAGGGGGCAAACGCGCAAAACCTTCATTTCCATTATATATAATGCTCAAGATAATCAATTGTTGTTCAAATATGCAAAAAGTGTTGTCAAATGTTTTTTCGGCGCTTATAATTTCTAGCTGTATGAAAGTCAGAGACATTGCATTTATCGCTATCGCGACCGCACTTATGTGCATTTTAGCACCGATTTCCGTCCCGATCGGAATCGTTCCGATCACCTTAGGAACACTGGCACTCTATTTGATCGGAGCCATATTAGGACCTATCAAAGCGACAATTGCTATTATCCTATATATATTATTAGGACTTGCAGGACTTCCTGTTTTCTCCGGCTTCAAATCCGGTGCAGCAGTCCTGACCGGTCCGACTGGCGGATTCATCGTCGGATATATCCCGGCCGTCTTCGCCCAGGCGCTCTTCACCAGCAAATTCAGCATGAGAAAATCAGCTTATGTCTTCGGAATCCTCTTCGGAACTGTCATCATCTACGGATTCGGTGTTGCATGGTTCTTATTGATGGTCAAAGGAAAATACACTTTCGAACAAGCAATGGCTGCATGTGTCTACCCCTTCTTAATCGGAGACACCGTCAAGCTCATCCTTGCCGTATCGATCGGATACAAATTAAGACCGCTGATTGAAAGAATCACAGACACAAGAAAATACAGAAAAGTCGGAAGATAATCAAGGCGAAGCAAAGGGGCTGTTGCAAAACCTAGCTGATTGCTAGGAGATGCAGCAGTCCTTTTTTTTATAAAAAAAGGGACACTTTGATTAAAAAGGGCCCCATTTGATAAAATATCTTTGTTCAGGAGATATTTATCATGTCGTATTTTACCACATCGAAGGTCTTTTTGTTCCCCTCTTTCGGACTTGAGGTTCAGGAAGAGGAGAAAATCCGTCACTATTTGAGATTTCTGGAGGAGTCCGAAGTTGGAAAAGTCATATCGGAAGGGATACTAAACAACACGAAAAACGGAGGAAGGCCGACCTGTGATTACTTCCGTCTTTTTGCAACCGTGCTTTATGGCTTCGCCCATGACAAATATACACTGAGGCAACTAGAGACCGCCTTCAGATTCAATCTGAGATACCTGACTCTGATGAATTACGAGCGCGTGGACCATACGACAATCGCAAGGTTCATTAACCGCATCATCCTTCCAAACACGGACAGGATTTACATGTTGATCTGTAAACAGATACGCAAGGAACTCGGGATCCGTTTCGATGATGCCTTCATTGATGATGATGCTAATATAAAACTGATCAATATCGCTAACGTAAAATTGACCACCTTCATCTGTCAGGAAATTGCA
>CAKUXT010000103.1 GCA_934700375.1 uncultured Bacilli bacterium
CATCGACAGAGATGACTTTCTCGATATCGACATAACTTGATGAGAGCTTTGAGAAATCCGTGATATCGTTCTTTAAGAGAATGTGATTGTTGATGGCGCCGCAGATGTAGTCGTATAACTCATCTCTTCTGTCTTTGATATCCTCATAGACTTTGCTGACGTTCTTTTTCAAAAACCTTCTTGCATAGTTATAGGGTTCTGAAATTCTTGCCTTATAGCTGTGGAAAAGCATGAATGCGATATCGAAGAAAAAGACCGATAGCGGGAATAAAAACCAGATGTATGTCATGACTTTGCCGGGATCCAGCACATAAAGGCAAGCCTGGAATTCCTCAAAGGGATAAAGCAGGATTGTAAATAAAGCAATGTGAAGAAGAACAAAGAAGATGCCTTCTACTGTCTTCTTGATGATCTGCTTCTTGTTGTCTCCTGTCGAGAAAGCTCTGTTCTTGATGATGCTCATGGATTTTGTGACTAATCTATTCATGTCATTGAGGTAATAGTCAAGCTGATCGGATATCTCTTCCTTCTTTGTCTCTAAGGGAACGCTTTGATCCATGATCCATTCGTTGAGACTCTTTTCCTGGCCCTGAATATCGAAGATGAGGTCACCGATCGTCGTGACATCACCGCTGTATCGCGGGTTGATAGCTAAGGGGTTGATGTAATATTCTGGAAAGGAGTTCAAAGCCAGATAGTTCAATGTGTTTTCTAAAATGAACACATCTTTCAGAGTTTTCGCATCTTTATCCAAAGAGGCAAAAGTCTCACAGATCTGCTGTGCCTTTTCTCCGAGATGCTTCTTTGCGCTCATGACATTGATGGAGACAACCTGATAGGTGCCGGAAGAGAGAAGTTTGTTTCGATACGCAAAAGCGTAGCTGGTGCAGTCCCAGCCGCTCTCTTCCGCTAAGAAATAAAACTTGAGATAGTCTTCCATGCTATACCTCTATCTGATAAAGAAGGTTGAAAAAGAACGATAAGAAACCATCCGGGAAAGGAAGAATCTGTCTGATCTGCGCTAAAAATACGAAGGCGACACCATAGGTGGAAAGCATAAAGAAGATGATGTAGATGATTCTAGTGACGGTCTTGATCGGTTTATGGATGTTAGGGTTGCTTCCGATAAAGACAAACTTCAGCGGAATATAGAAGAGTACATAACATACAAAATAGAAGAAGAGATAAGTGAAAGAACAGGATAGATGAATGATTTCCTTATTGTTGAGTTCACTATGTCCCTCATATAACCAGTGCCACATGGGAAGGAATGCCTCTCCGATCTTTTCGTTCAGAGAAAGAAAAGGCAAGGAGAGATTGATGAAGAACAATAGAAGGATGAGAATGGCAGATGGAAAGGCGCATAAAAGATAAAACTGCAATCGGTTCTTGGATAGAAGCAGGGCAGAAATGAGGAAAACAGGGATAAGAATCAAAAGCAGAATCGAAAGGCTCATGTTATTGAATCCTTGCAATCGAAGAAAGAATCTTCTGCTCCTTTTCAGGAAGAGAAGAGGTGAATTCTTTTCCGGAGAGATAAGATAAGACACCGTCGATCTTATCGAACTTGAAATAAGAGGCGTGAAGGAACTGGTTCTTCAGACCATATAGTTTTTCGAAATTCTCGTTGACTTTGAAGTCTCCGTATTTGTTGTCTCCGACGATAGGATGGCCGATGGCTGCAAAGTGGACGCGGAGCTGATGCGTTCTTCCTGTGAGAAGTTCAGCTTCGACAAGAGAGAATCCACAGGTATAGGACTTGATGCGGTGGAAACGGGTAAGAGCAGGCTTTGCGCCTTTCTGAATCGTTCCGACCTTGACCATCTTCTTATTGCTGTCCTTGATGAGCGGATAATTGATCTCTCCTCTTTCGGAGGTGGTTCCTCTGACTAAAAGGGTGTATCTCTTTTCAATCTGAGTGCGCTCTCTGAAAAGGGTGAGAAGTTCCTGAAGTGCAGGAAGGTTCTTTCCGAATATGACAATACCGGAAGTGTTTCTGTCTAATCGATGAGCAGGTGAAGGGATGAATCCGGTCAAGGAATCAGGATCCCACTCTCTTTTGTCTTTGAGATAGTTGAGAACCATGTTCTGCAAGGTGATTCTTTTCTCTCCTTCATCGCCGTGGACAAGAAGGCCTTTCGGTTTATCGATGACAAGGATGTTGTCATCCTCATAGAGAATCGGAAAATCTGCTTTGACAGGTCTCAAAAGAGCTTCCTTGTGAAACTGGTTGAGAAGATCTTCTTTCAGATAGATGTCGACGACATCTCCTTCTTTCAGGATATAGTCGATGTTCGCTTTCTTTCCGTTGACCTTGACATCCTTCTGTCTGAACATCTTGTATAAAAAAGAAACAGGAGCGTCTTTGAGCATCCTTTTTAGGAATTTATCGATGCGTTGATTGCAATCTTTATTGGTTATTGTGTAAATCATACTAAAATTATATCATTTTCAGCGTTAGTTTTAAGATATGAGATGATTTTTCTTGACAAAGGCTGAAAATTTTATAGAATATATCTTGCCGTTAAAACGGAACTGCAAATGGAGCGATACTCAAGAGGCTGAAGAGGTGGGCTTGGAAAGCTCATAGACGGGTAAAACCGTGCAAGAGTTCAAATCTCTTTCGCTCCGCCATCTAAAAAATTACCTGGCAGAAATGTCAGGTTTTTTTGTGCCTGAACACGAGTCCCAAAATCTTGATTGAATAAGAGGTGCAAAATAGGGGTGCTTAGTCCTCTATTGAAAGAAATCACTCACGTTTTCATTTTTTGATGTTCGTTTTAAAATCATCCTATATCTCTTATTTGTCATGATGAAATATAATATTGGAAAAGAATATGAAAATAGGAGACACGAGATGAAAAAGAAAAATACCTTAGAAGGAAAAGCAAAGACAAGAAATGGTGTACTTCGTCTCTGCTTTTGCCTGTTCTGTATCTTGTTGGAAGTCGTCGCCATTATACTTGTCGTCTTATGGCTCAATGACTATGCGGAATATCTGAATATTGCAACACGTATCTTAGCTGGTATCATCGCACTTATCCTCTATTCGACAGATAGGACATCGACGATGAAGATGCCCTGGGTCATTCTGATGCTTCTTTTCCCGATTATGGGCTTAGCCTTGTATCTTCTTATCGGTCTTAACGGAAGTACTTATAAGATGAAAAAGAGATATAAGAATATCGATGAAAAACTTCTTCCGCTTCTTCCTGAAAACAAAGATGTTCTACACGAGGTCAAGGAAACACTTCCGAAAGCAGGAAGTATTTCCTCCTATCTTGCAAACAATGCAAAATATCCGGTTTATCAGAACACGGATATCACCTATTACGATGAAGCGATAAAAGGTTTAGAAGCCCAGCTTCTTGATCTTTCAAAAGCAGAGAAGTTCATTTTCATGGAATATCATGCAATCGAAGACAACAAGGCATGGAAAAGAATTCAGGATGTATTGGTTGACCGTGTCAAAGCTGGAGTAGAAGTGAGAGTCTTCTATGATGATATGGGTTCTATCGGTTTCATCAATACAGATTTTGTGAAGAAACTTCAACGCCTTGGAATAAAATGCAGAGTCTTCAATCCTTTCATGCCAGGCCTTAATGTCTTTTTGAACAACAGAGATCACCGCAAGATTACCGTCATCGATGGAAAGGTTGGATTCACTGGCGGATATAATCTTGCTAACGAATATTTCAACTATACGCATCCTTACGGAGAATGGAAGGATACTGGTATCAGATTAGAAGGAGATGCTGTTCTCTCTTTGACTGTCACCTTCCTTGAAATGTGGAATGCGGCCAAAAAGAAAGAAGGAAACGATACGGACTTTTTACAGTATCTGATCAAGTCTGATTATCAATCAACACAGAAAGGCTATATTCAGCCCTATGCGGATGGTCCGATGAATGGAGAACAGGTTGGGGAAGAAGTCTATATCAGCATGGCAAACAAGGCGGAGAAATACTGCTATTTCATGACGCCTTATCTCATCATCACAGATGAGATGGCTCACGCTTTGTCTCTTGCTGCCAAAAGAGGAGTCGATGTCAGAATCATCACACCTGGCATACCGGATAAGAAGATGGTCTATCAGGTGACAAGATCTTTCTATCATGAATTGGTGAAGAATGGTGTCAGAATCTATGAGTGGACACCAGGCTTCTGTCATGCCAAGATGAGTGTTGCTGATGACTGCATGGCAACAATAGGAACAATCAATCTTGATTATCGAAGCCTTTATCATCATTTTGAAAACGGATGCTATATGGTCGACAATCCTGCTGTCTTGTCAATCAGAGAAGATTTAGAGAAGACAATGGGACAGTGTAGAGAAGTGAGTGAAAAATACAAG
The DNA here is from genome assembly GCA_934700375.1 of uncultured Bacilli bacterium. Taxonomy (GTDB): domain Bacteria; phylum Bacillota_I; class Bacilli_A; order RFN20; family CAG-288; genus Enterosoma. The sequence continues at coordinate 4,355 of CAKUXT010000103.1, forward strand.
ACGGGAAGAAGCGCATATCTAAGACTAGGACAGCTCTTTATGAGATTGTTTGCCGGATTATTATAAGGAGGAAACACGATGTGTACTGCAGCGACTTATAAAACAAAAGACTTCTATTTTGGAAGAACGCTTGATTATGAGTTCTCCTATGGGGAAGAGATCACGATCACTCCAAGAAATCATCCCTTTGTTTTCAGACATTCAAAAGAACTGAAAAGTCATTACGCACTTATCGGTATGGCATATGTCGAAAATGGTTTTCCTCTTTACTATGATGCCATCAATGAAAAGGGATTAGGGATGGCAGGCCTGAATTTTGTCTCCAACGCTTATTATCAGGATTATGATGAGAAATCTGATAAAGTCCAAGTTGCCCAGTTTGAATTCATTCCTTATATCTTAAGTCAGTGTTCATCTGTGAAAGAGGTAAGAGAACTGCTTAAAAAGATGATCCTTGTAAATACACCCTATAGCGATAAGCTTCCTAGCGCACAGCTTCACTGGATTGTTGCAGACAAGGAAGAATGCATTGCCATCGAATCGATGAAAGACGGAATGCATGTTTATGATAATCCTGTCGGTGTGATGACAAACAATCCTCCTTTCCCGTTTCAGATGTTCGCCTTGAACAATTATCCATCCGTTTCAAGAAAACAGCCTGAGAATACCTTTGCGGATGTTCTTAAGCTGGATTCCTATTCCCGTGGAATGGGAGGCTTAGGGATTCCTGGAGACTTATCCAGCCAATCCAGATTCGTGAAAGTCGCTTTCACAAAACTGAATTCCGTTTCCAAAGACGATGAGAAAGACAGCGTTTCTCAGTTCTTCCATATCCTAGGATCTGTCGATCAGCAAAGAGGTTGCTGTCTTGTAAGAGAAGGTGAGTATGAAATCACAATCTATACCTCCTGCTGCAATGCAACAAAAGGTATCTATTACTATACGACCTACAACAATCATCAAATCACTGCTGTCGATATGCATAAGGAGAACTTAGATGGCGATTCTTTGATCCGCTATCCGTTGATTCAGAACGGTGAAGTCAGGCGGCAGAACTGATGCTGTTCAACATTAAAAAAAGATAAATGTCCTAAATATCCAAGAAAACATCATAAGCTTCAAAAATCGTATGCAAAATGTCTAAAATTAAGTGACAAAGCGCTTACAAAAGACTATAATCCTATTTTAGAGGTAACAAAAATATGGATTTATTCAAAGGTAAAACAGTTCTCGTGACTGGTGCCGGTCGTGCGGTTTTAAGCGATGGAAGATGCGGTTCTATCGGTTATGGCATTGCAACTGCTTTTGCAAAAGAAGGCGCTAATCTTGTCATCACCGGAAGAAATCTTTCCAAGCTCGAAGGAGCCAAGAAAGAGTTGGAAGAGAAGTATCATGTCTCTGTCTTGATTCTTCAGGCTGATGTCAGCGAAAACAATGACAACGAAGCCATGGTCAAGAGCGTTGTTGAAAAAGCAATTGAGAAATTCGGAAGAATCGATGTTCTCATCAACAATGCTCAGGCCAGCGCCTCCGGTGTCCCGCTTGCCACACAGACAACAGAGCAGTTCAATCTTGCTATGTATTCTGGACTTTATGCCGCTTTCTATTATATGAAGGCCTGCTATCCTTATTTGAAGGAAACAAAAGGCAGCGTCATCAACTTCGCCAGCGGTGCCGGTCTCTTCGGCAATTATGGTCAGTGCTCCTATGCTGCAGCCAAGGAAGGCATCCGTGGTCTCTCCCGTGTTGCTGCTACTGAATGGGCAAAGGATGGCATCAATGTCAATGTCATCTGTCCGTTAGCTTGGACAAGCCAGTTGGAGAACTTCGAAAAAGCATATCCTGAAGCCTACAAGGCCAATGTCCATGTCCCTCCGATGGGCCATTTCGGTGATTCCGAAACAGAGATCGGAAGAGTCTGTGTTATGATTTCCACCCCTGACTTCAAATATCTCACCGGTGAGACTTTGACGCTCGAAGGCGGTTTAGGACTTCGTCCATAAGCAAATAGCTTTATCGATTATCAGGAAGAGGTTATACTCTTCCTGATTTTTTAAAATTAGGAGAGTTTATGATTTATATCGGTAACCATGTATCTATATCGTTAGGATATGAAGGGATGTTAGAGAAGGAAAAGGAACTAGGCGGAAATACGTTTGCTTTCTTCACTCGCAATCCGCGTTCTTTCAAGGACAGAAAAGTATCCATGGAAGATGTAAGATGCCTTGCATTGCGTCTGAAAGAAGAAAACTTCGGACCACTTGTTGCCCATATGCCCTATACGATCAATCTCTGCTCGGAGAAAGAGGACCTGAGAGAAGTGTCTTTGCGAATCCTGAAAGAAGATATTCTTCTGATGAATGAACTTCCTTCCAATTATCTTAACTTCCATCCTGGAAGCCGTCTTTCTCAGTCGCTTGAAACAGCCATCGATGAGATAGCCTATGCTTTAAATGAAGCTCTTCCTTATGCGGATAAGACAACAGTGTTATTGGAGACGATGGCAGGAAAAGGAAGCGAAGTCGGTTCAAAGTTTGAAGAGCTGAAAGCAATCATCGACAAAGTGAAAGACAATGAAAAGCTCGGTGTCTGTCTTGACACCTGCCATGTCTTTGACGGCGGATATGATATCAAAGATCAACTTGATGATGTTCTTGATGAATTTGATAGAATCATCGGGCTTGATAGACTAAAAGCGATTCATCTTAATGACACGAAAAATGTTTTAGGTTCTCACAAAGACAGACACGAAAGATTAGGACAAGGAAATCTTGGAAAAGAAGCTGTTTTAAGAATCATACATCATCCAAAATTACAGGGGCTTCCTTTTATTCTGGAAACACCGAATGAGGATGAAGGCTATAAAGAAGAGATCGCTTTTGTCAAAGCGAATATGATCTAGTCATCTTCTTCTTTCTTCTATCTTCAAAGAAGCAGGAAGTC
>CAKUXT010000104.1 GCA_934700375.1 uncultured Bacilli bacterium
GCGTCGTCTGTCTTTGCCTTTTCGTAGCTTGGCGAAAAGCCGTCCCTTTCGGAAACGGTGCCCAGATAGGTCTGGTCCAGGACCGGATATTTTTTGCCCTGCTCGCGATGGGAGGAGACTCTGAACACCGCAAAGGAATCACCTCGCTTGCGGAAGGCGATTCCTTTTCCATCGTATTTTTTGGCCCATGCCGGTAAATCGTTCTTTTTCATACTGGTATTATATCATAGTTATAATACGAAGGCAAGAAAAATATGTGTTTTGTGTCAAAATCATATTTAAAAGGCCTGAATCCTATGAGTAATGACTAAAAAATAGTAAATAATTAGTATTTTTGTGTCCGAATTTTGTATAATACTTTTATATGAATAAAATCGAAGCAGGAAAAAAGTTTACCGATTCCATCTACGCCAGCAAGGAAGAGGTGTCTCAGACTTATAATCAGGGCGATATCAATGACATTTGGGATAATGTTCTCTTTTATCGTTCCTTTTATGATGAAGAGACAGAGATGATCGATAAGAACCACAATCATTACAAAGTCTGTCTGACGAAAAACCTTCTGTCAGAAAGCTACAATCTGCAGTTGAGAATCATTGAAAGACTCTCTTCTTTTTCCGCGCTTCCAAGCGATCTTTCATCTTTGTTTTCTCTTGAGCAATTAAAGAAATCCTTATCTCAGACATCACAGTTCCAGAGCATCAATGCCAGTGAGAATGTGATCGATAAGATTGCAAGAAACGAACTGGAAAATGCTACACCGAAATATTTTCCGCTTAAGGCATATGAGCAGGCTTACCGCTATGCTCTTTCTATCAATAAAATCGATCTTGAAAGCATTGAGACACTCAATAAGATTTTAACAGGCGAAGATAAAGAGGCATCTGCTCATTATCGTAACGGCAATATGATGGATGTCATCAATCCGCTTGTCCTTCCTCCTTTTGAGGAGATCAACATGCACTTTGATGCTTTCTTCTCTTTCCTCTCTCAAGAAGAGATTCCGCTCTTGATCAGAGCTTTATCCATCGTTTATTTCTTTACCTATCTTAGACCATTTGAACTGTTCAATGAGGAGACAGCAGGATTAGTCGCCAAAGCATTTTTGAAATGCAACCATCTTTCCTATTTTGGATTTGTCCTTCCTTTGGAGTCTTTGGCATATACGACTTCTGCTTCTTACTTCAAGAAACTGAAGATGACGGAAGAGACTTTGGATCTCACTTATTTCCTTCAGTCAACCATTCGCTTCCTTCATTATGGTTTTGACTTGGTCGACAAGGATTTCTCTGAGTTCCTCGAAAAAGGAAAAGAAAGATCGATCACTGCACCAAGCTCAGAAGAAAAGAGCATCGTTCTGAAAGATGATGCTGCTATATTTGCTTTGCCTGATTTCCCTAGCATGCAGAATGAAACCGAAATTGAAGTTCTGTCAAGAAAGCTGATGTCTGTCTATCCGCAGCTGAAGAAGAAACAGGCTCATTTCTATGCAGGACACTGCCAGGTCGGATTGAATTACACAATCGAGCAGTTCAAAAAAGAAGAAAAGACGGTTTATGAAACAGCCCGTACTTCGATGGAAGATCTTGCTAACAGAGGTTTCTATAGAAAGCTGCAGATTGGCAAGAAATTCGTCTATACTCCTATCCCGTTAAAAGAAATCAATGACTGAGTCTTTATATATCCATATTCCTTTTTGCAGTCATATCTGCAATTACTGTGATTTCCCGAAAGTTCTTTCCGGTTCTTTTTCCGAAGAAAAATATATCAGCTGTCTTTTAGATGAACTGAAATCCTATCATATCAAGGACGACTCTTTAAAGACCATCTATATCGGTGGCGGTACACCAAGTTCCTTGTCAGTAGAATCACTGACAAGACTTTTATCCTATCTGCATGAACATTTCAAAAATGTCATCGAGTTTTCTATGGAAGCCAATCCAGAATCATTGACAGAGGATAAGGTTCTGCTTTTGAAAAAATATGGTGTTGACAGAATTTCATTAGGAGTCGAATCTTCTTCTGATCATATTCTAAAAGTTCTCAACAGAAAACATACAATCGCTCAGGTTGAATCGGTCATTGGATTATTACGTCAATACGGTTTTGACAATATCAATCTTGATTTTATCTATGGTGTCAATGAAATGACTTCAAAAGACTTGGATCACGATATCGATTTTGCTTTGAGAGAGAATGTCGAACATCTTTCTTTCTATTCTCTTCAGATTGAAGAAGGAACTGTCTTTTATATCAATAAAGTCAAAGCAAAGAGCGATGACAGAATGAGTGAAATGTATGAAAAGATTCTTGTCAATCTTGAGAATCATGGTTATCATCGCTATGAGGTTTCCAATTTTTCAAAGGCAGGAAAAGAAAGTCTTCACAACCTGACTTACTGGCATGACAAAGAGTATTTCGCATGTGGTCTTGGCGCAAGCGGATATGTCAATGATATCAGATACAAGAATACATTATCGATGAACAAGTATTTGGCTGAAAATTATAGACATGAAGAAGAAAAAATCTCTATCTATGATCATGAGTTTGAATATCTGATGCTGCATTTAAGACTGATTGAAGGATTCTCTTTGGATGAATTTGAAACTCTCTTCCATAAAGACTTTCTTTCATCCTACAAAGAGAATATCGCTGAAATAAAAGACTATGTATCCGTCAGAAACGGAAGGTTCAGCATCAAAAAGAAATACATCTATACGATGGATCAGATTCTTCTTTCATTGTTGAAGCTTCCTGAAGATATCGAAAAAGAATGAATTTTTCTGCCTCTCCATACATATATTTAGTGGAGGGGTATTATGAAAATCAAAAACTTCATCAAAAGCCGGGGCATCTATGTTTTTCTCGTCTTTCTTTTAAGTCTGATCTTTTCTCTGCTGATTCCGAATACGTTATTATCCGTTGTCTGTTTTCTTCTTTCTTTCTCGCTCAGTTTCTATTCTCTTTACTCTTATCAGAAGAAAGTCATTTCTCTTGAGAAAGAGATTTCCGCTTATTCTTTCTTTTCATCTTTTCTCAATTCGCTTCTTTCTCAGATAGGAACAAAGCAAAGTTTTGATTATGCTTTGCAGTATCTTCTTTCTTATCAGGAGCAAGTCACTTTTGAATCTATCAAAGAGAATCCAAGCCTTCTTTCTCTCTATTCTTTTCAGCCTTATTTTGAAGCAATTCTAAAGAAAGATGATGCTGATGAAGCTCATCTTTCTGATTATGTTCCTCTGATCAAAAAGTGCGAGAATCTGATAGGAGAATACAAGAGTGCATTGAATAAGAACGAGAAGAGATTTCAGTTTTTGCTTTCTTTCTGTCTTTTCTTTTTCCTTATCATATTATGTCTCTTTCTTATCAATCCTTCTTTGAAGGATGAGATGAAGAACGCTCTCTTTTGTCTATATTCTTCTTTTGTCCTGCCTTTTCTTTTTCCGTCTGTCGTTTATTTCAGTCAGTCATCCATTAAAGGAGGAAAGGAGAATATATGAAAAATCCATTGAAGAAACTAAAGGCTCCTAAAAAGAAGAGCAAAGTAGATCTTTCTGATGTTCTCTTCTATGTTCCGCTTCTCATTTCATTCGTCTTTGCCTATTTTGTCTATTCAAAAAGCAATCAGTTAATCATATCCGCTTTGATTCCGATTTCCGTTTTTTCAATATCACTGCTATTCAAAAAAGAAAAACACGAAGAGACGAAAGGATTAAAGGAAGTGCTGCTATTCTATTCTCGTTTTCTTTATTTTTCTTCCTTGGAGGAGGATTATCATCTCGGATTCACTTCTGCAATCAATTCATTGCCCATCTGTGAACTGAAGGATAGATTGACAGATTTTCAGGAGAATGAATCAAATGAGCTTCCTCTCAACATTACAAAAAAGCAGTCTGAATTCGCTTTGATATCCTTTATCAATGTTCTTCTTCACAGCGAGGAGGAATATTCTCCTTCAGCAACAAGCGAACTGAATAGAAAGATATCTCTATTTGAAAAGGACTGTCATAAAGAAGAGACTCCATTGACTCTCATCACCTCTTTTTTGATCATTGTCCTTTTCATCTTTGTCTTCTTCTTTTCCGTCATCTCTTATGAATGATACCGCTTTTTGTCTATTGTCCTGTTCTTTGTTTCTTTTCTTCTCATCCGTTCATGATCTGAAAATCAAAAATGATTTCTACGCTCATGCAAAAGAAGACTATCAGAAGGTCATCTACAATATCGACAATGAGATAAAAATGGAGAATGGAATTCATGATGATATCATGCTGATCTGCAATTCCGGCTGCAGAGATGACCTAGAGACATCTTTCAATATCATTCAATTCACCCTCAAAAGCAGAAAAGCGCCGATTTTCAAGTCTTCAGGCTATATGATTCACTACTCGTACAATCGACAATAAGACTTTTTTGCGGTATACTAATGGTCTTGTCGAACACAATAATTTTTAATATGCGAGGTACATTATGAACATTATCGACGATTTAGAAAAAAGAGGGCTCTTAGACAATTTCTCCGACGAAGAGAAAGTCAAAAAACTTTTTGATACGCCTCAGACTGTCTACTGTGGATTCGATCCTAGCGCCAAGTCACTTCAGCTTGGTAACTTCATCATGATCACCATCCTTCAGAGACTTCAGAAGGCCGGACATCGCGTCATCGCCATGCTTGGCGGCGCAACCGGTATGATCGGCGATCCTTCCGGAAAGAAGGCCGAAAGAAAATTCCTTTCTCCCGATCAGGTCATGGACAATGCTGAATGCATCAGAAATCAGCTTGCCAAGTATATCGATACAAGCGATCCGAACAAAGGATTGATTCTCAACAACTATGAGTGGTGGAGCAAGACCAACATCCTTACTTTCTTAAGAGATTACGGTAAGAACTTCCAGGTCGGATACATGCTTGCCAAGGACATCGTCAAATCTCGTCTTGAGGCCGGTATTTCTTATGCCGAGTTCTCTTACATGATTCTTCAGGCCGGTGACTTTGATAACCTCTTCCGCGATTATCACTGCACAATGCAGTTCGGCGGCGGCGATCAGTGGGGCAACCTCACAACCGCTTTGGACTTCGTCAAGAAAAAGGAAGGTTCTGATTGCGGTGCCGAAGTCTTCTCCTTCAAGCTCATCACAGACAGCCAGGGAAAGAAATTTGGAAAGAGCGAGTCCGGTGCCTTATACCTCGATCCTACAATGACCACTCCTTATCACATCTATCAGTACTTCATGAACGTTTCCGACAGCGATGTCTTAAAATACCTCTATATCTTTGATGACAGACCGATTGAAGAGATCGATGCCATTTACAAAGCACATCTTGAACATCCTGAACTCAGAAACGGTCAGAAAGAGCTGGCAAGAGTCATCGTCACCCGTCTCCATGGTGAGAAGGCTGCCGAAGATTGCCTTAAGATGTCTGTCGCCTTGTTCACAGATTCCTTCCAGGGACTCAGCGAAGAATCCTTAAAGGAACTCACCGATGGTCTTACTGTCGTTGAAGAAAGCGAAGACATCAACATTCTTGATGCTCTTATCAAGACCGGTCTTGCAAAGAGCAAGAGAGAAGCCAGAGAATTCGTCTCTGCCGGTGCTGTCAAGATCAATGGCGAAAAGACTGCTGACTTAGAAAAAGTTATCACAAAAGCAGATGCCTTGGATGGCGGATACATCTTCATCAAGCGCGGCAAGAAGCTCTACGCTGTATTGAAATACTAAGACTTTAAGAAGTCATCGATGATATTGATGACTTCCTGATTGTACGGATACATTTCTCGTCTATTGAGATGAGAAACAAATTCATCGATTCGTTTTTCTTTATCCTCTCCTTTATCGGAGAGGATTTTTTGATATTCGGAAACTGCCCTTGCGTAGTTTTCAAGTCCCTCTTTTGCAATGAGAGAATTGTGATCTCCCTGTTCTGTCATTCTGACAGTGACATTCTTTTTAGGATGATCAATATAACGTTTTGCGATGCTTTGTTCATAAGGAACTGTTTTATCATCTTTAGCATGAAGTACTAAGATTTCTGTATTGTTTGTCTTTGCCAATTTGACGTTTTTCATGTTTCTCTTTCCGAAGATGAGGAAATAGCAGAAGGAATATAAAGGACGAACTGAATAGTACAATCCCTTATTCTGCTGCTTCAAAAGATAAAGAACCTCTTTTGTCGGAGAGACAAAACCAGAGCGGATGATTGCTTTTTTGACGATAGGGTATTTCTTCAATGCGCCTAAGCTGACGAACGCACCCCAGCTATGTCCGTAAAGAAGAATGTCTTTTCCTTGATTGATATTGTTCTTGATGACATCATGAAGGACATTCTCAAGAACATAGATACCATTAGACAATGAGACCGGATTCTTTCCTTCGCTGTCTCCGACACCGTATTGATCATAAGCTAGAACCGTATATCCTCTCTTTGTCAGATAATAGATATCGGCAAGATACTGAATATGGGTGCCGAAAAAGCCGTGAGAAAGAATGATCAGTCCTTTGTCATCCATCTCATTTTTCTGTCTATAGAGATACCCTTGTATCATTTCTCCGTAAAATCCGATTCTCAATCCTTCTCTTTCGAGTTCAGGATAATCGGACAATTGAAGATAACAGGGATTATCGGGATCTATTCCTCTTACCAGGAACAGCTTTTTGTTGACGATAAAGACAACAAGAAGTCCATATATAAGATAAAGGAAGGCCAGACATAATAAAACAATGAGTACAATCAATAATATTTTCATAGCGACTGATTATAACATAGACGGAAGAAAAATACTTTTTTCAAATATTTAGCACTCTTCACTTGAAACTGCTAATTTTCACACTATAATGTACTTGATGTAAATAGGAGGCAACAAATATGGCAGAACAAAAATATACAACCAGAGTAATAGATGCAATCAATAACGGAATCAGCATGACCAAAGACAAGCATTTGGCAAGCTTTGATGTTCCTGTTTTGCTCCGTGTCCTTTTTGATCAGGATGGCTCCATGTATGTCAACATCCTTAAGAAATTGGATATTGATGTCAAACAGGTTTCACAGTTGATCGATTCCTATATCAACAATGCAGTCAAGACAACAAGCACAGAGGATCCTGACTCCAGTTCTGATGTCAAGAACATCCTTTATAATGCAACGAAGTACGAAAGCGAGATGCACGATGAATATATGTCCGTCGAGCACCTTCTTTTAGCACAGTTCGACTGCAAGCATACGTTGATAGACAAATTATCCCAGCTTGAACACTACAATAAGAAAGAT
>CAKUXT010000105.1 GCA_934700375.1 uncultured Bacilli bacterium
AATATCTTCTGTTCTCTATTCTGAAACGTTTCATAGTTATTTCCATTTTAGGCAACTTCGGCACCTATTATACAAAAATGACACCCTATTTATCAATGCCTTACACGAAAAAAACTAAGCAATCTTCGATACTATTTTTTCATTAAACCATTGCATATTAAATAAATCAGATCTAAATGCTTCATCGAAAATTTTATACAACTTTGAATAACAATCATTTCTTTCAACGATTATTTTCATCAGGTCGCAGTCTAAAGGAATGATTTTTAAATGAGCAGAATCTTCATTTTCTGGAGAGCAAGAATACATTTTCATTGCTCTAAAGCTCTTGATCGTTGGTGCGTATCTTTCAGAACTCACAAACAACACGTAATCATTTGCGTTATGCGTTTGTCCAATGTGGTTTTCAAGGTGTCTGCTAACTGGCTCCCATTCCATATGTCTTTGACCAGAACTATCAGCGAGCGTAACTTCCATCAGCATGTCGTGACGCGGATAATCATCGCATTCGGAATATGGGAATTGTAAATCAGGCGTATTACCACCAGCATGCCTTACTGGGAGCAAGTTTGTGTCAAGAGTGAGATTGAGCATGTCTTCAAAGAAACCTTTCCGCCCGCTTAAGTTGTACCAGATAATGCCCATGATATATTCAAAAGCGGTCGAAGGGCTTGCATCCTCTGAGACGAGTTCGCGAATTCTCGCGTCGTTTCGTTTCTTGAAACAATCAAGTAATTCTAGGAGAACTTCTTTGCTAAATTTGGAATCAAGGATTTTGATGAACTCGTTATTTTTGATCTCCTTTAAATATTGTTCAAGCAAATCGCCTGTAATATTGGCGCCGTATTTTTCATTTATGCCTTTTGCAACATCATCTTTCGTCTTGTTACATACTTCAAAAATGTTCTCGATTAGCACATCGCTTGTTAAAAGATACTCATATTTAGCGTCGTCATCCAGGACCTTTTTCAGCATTTCCGTGATCATTTTGTCATCGAAATAGATTTCAGCGGTCGGGGACATCGTGAATACGCCTTTATCGTACGAGACGATCTCAGTTAATTTAAAATATCTTTTATTGAGGTCGTAATAGTCTTCTAAGGTTGATTTCCACTTTAACAAATGCCACGTCTTAAAAAACAAATCTCTAAAATCAGCCTCAGTTGATCCAGAAAAAATCGGTAGGGAGGATAAACGGTCGAGAAAATCTTGATTGTTCACGTTTCTAGTTCTTTTATTGATTCCACCCCAAGCATAGACGATAGATTTTGCGATTTTAGCCCTCTTCGAATAATCGGAATTCTTGCTTTGCCAATATTCGAGAAGGCTTTCATATAATGCAAATACTGGTTTGTCATACTTTGGACTTTTACGATTCATGCCGATAGATTCGATATCCTTCTCCGCGACTTTATCCAAACCCCGGAAATACTTATATGCATCTTTGTAGTTCTGCATAGACATCATTTTTTTGACTAAGTATTCATCAATTTTTGCGTCGGAAGAATCAAGCTTTATCTGGCTGCAAACATCCCTTACATCAGTTATGTTCATACAAATCGGTAGCAAATAAGTAAACTCTTTCCTAGTAAGCTGTTTTAAATGATGCAGCAAATATAGAAGCGCAACAAAAGGTCTTATTGTTGCATCTTTGGCTTGAAACTTCAATAGCTGTAACAAGTAAACATAACTATCTTTCGAAACGCCGAAAACGTTGTCTGAAGAATAGTTTTCCTGAGAGCTAATGGTTCTGATCTTCTCGCCAACATCGGTGATTTTTCTTGAATCCCTAAATACCAAGCCGATATCCGCCAAGCCGGAAGTTAGTTCTCTAGCATCTTTTGCAGGTCTGTTAGCCTTACCGTTTTTAAAACCTACACTGCTAAGCAAGTCATAATATGCAGTTTCAAGATCCTGCCATTTATCATCTGGATGGTCTTTAAAAAGTTGTTCAAGATAATTTAATTGAAGCTCATTTTTATAGTTTAAGTCCTCGACTCTGAAGCTTGTGTTGCCAACACGCCAACAATAATTGCAAAATTCAAACCTCTTAGCATCTCCCATCTTAGCACCTCCGCTTACTAGTTAATTTCTTATTATTATACCACTTACTAAGGGCATCAACACTTAACTGCGATTATCCTTTTTGTCAAAAAATCCGATAAGTAAGGGATTTATCAGGCTACCTATAAAAACCAAGTTTCTTTAATCGTATCTCGTAACCTCATGATCGACTTAAGCAATTTATATTTGGAATTGTACCAAATTATATGATCCAACTCACGCTTATTTATCCGGATATTACTAATGCGCAAACATCCAAGAATGTCTTCAATCATCTTCGAATAATCTTCATAAATTTCCAATCGCAAGTTCAACGGATCAGTACCCTTACTGGCAGTTGGAATCTTATAGGAGCTCTTGGGCACCTGCTTCCCAAGATATTCTCTAACGTATTCTGGCAAGTATTCAGAAACAATGCTGTCATAGATTGAATAAGTAGCTTTTGTAGCTAAAAAGAAAGATGCATACGAACAGAACTTGGTTGCAAAAGATAGATTAAACCTTTTCTGGTCTTGTTTTTTAGCGTCAATTTCACGAGTCAATATCGAAATCAAATGCTCACTATTTTTTGAATTAAATGATTCATTAAGTTTTGCCATTAAACCATTTAAATCACTGCATGCATGACAAATACGATCACACATCTCTTTTCTGCCATCTTTACAACTTTCCAAATGTGTCTTGTTAAAACTATCTATTGCAATTACAGCACCTAAAACATTTTTTTCGAAATTGCTATTAGTTTTATCATTCTTCATCTCCTCAAACCAATAGGCCATAGATCCACAATACATGCCATCAGCTGACGAGCAGTTCTTTTCTGGATCAAAATTCTTGCTCGGCGCTTTTATTCTTGATTCATCGCTAAAATTGTTAATTATAGAAGAAATATAATCAGCATTTTTTCTAGTCAATGCCAAGAGCACTGGTTTATTTGCTAATCTATCTAAAAGATATGGATTAGAGGGATTTCTGTTTATTTGTGGAATAGGCACAATTAACCTCCTTAGTAAATTATTTGCATAACAAATAATGAATGTCGGTTCTTATTCATCATAGAGAGCCTCTGCTATTTTCGAATTCTTAGTTACTTCTTCACCGTATACACAATAGCAAATTCCTGACCAACAGATGCATAAGCATGTCTTTCCAAAGAAGAATCAGCAGAATCAAGATAGATGGCCTTATAAGAAGAACCACCTGATTCAATTGAATCATCCTGATAATAGCTCTTCTTTGCACACTGATATGCTTCCTTATTGTTAGCAGGATTCTCTAAATTCTCAACAGGATTAATCAATTCTTTGTATTCAGTCCATTTTATTTCTATATCAATCATTCTCTTGTTCAGATCAAGATAGAAATTATATTCCTGTGTCAGAAAACCGACAAATCTGGAATAGGTATATTCAGTAAAGTCATTTGAATATCTGTTCTTATATGTTCTGATATTGAGAGAAAATCCTTCTGAATCAGAACCATCCCAAGTGATATATCGATCAGAAGTATAGATTTTCTTTCCTTCATCACTCACGTATTCATAAACGTATGAATGTGAGGTTTCTGATTCTTCTTCAAGGATTTCTCCACTATTACCCATAACTACAATCGTAGCGCAATCAATTTTTCCACTGGGTGTACAACCGACTAAACCAGTTGCTGCAATCATCAATAACAGTAAGCTTTTTTTCATAATCTTTCTTTTTCTCCTTTTGCGTGAAAACTAAAAGTTTTCACGTCTTTGATGACTAAAGTATAATCTTTTTCCGCATGAATATCAATTTGACTTAAACAACAAAAGCAAAGGAGGAATTAGTCATCGAAAACTGATCGGCCATCACAAAAGAGGTTCACAATCGTTTTTACATCTCTTTCAAGTATTCAGCCGAAATATTCGGCTGAATACTTGCTAAGAAAGATGACGTAAAACATCGTGACAAACTATCTGATATGTCAAATAGAAAAATCTTCGTTTCCTAGTTCAAACAAATCATCAAATGAAGGAATCTTAAAGGTTTCGGTATCAACTACAAAATCTCCAACACCCATAGGATTTTTGAACAACAATTTACCATCTTCATTGTATCTGAAATCCTCTGACAGACTATCAACGAAAAGGTCATTGAACAATGCAATTCGTTCATATTCCTCGCTTCCTTGAACATTCCCGTCATAATCAGCAAATACTGTTAAACGGGCCACTTCCATCATAAGGAGGGCCAGATCCTTATTGACAGTGTCCTGTTTCCATTCATCTTTAAGAATCTTGAATGTTCTGACCATCAGAGACTGGTATTGCTGAACATCCTTTTCGTCACAGTCATAGTATCCCTTATCTGAAAGGCCAATATTGAATTTTGACCAGTCATCTTTCAGTTTTTTGATTTCTTCTCTCATATTTGTTTTTCCTTTCTCTTACTTGATTATATTATGCAACTAATGTTTGACAAAAAAGAAGAATTCTTTTTACGATTGCAACATGACTAAGATTTACTCATAGCGGTTCCAATAAGAGTGTTCATGGAAAGTGCCGCTGAATATTTTTTCACATAGTTTTTCTTTCTTGTCCGGTGATATAAATTTGGTTCCTTTCCAATTTTGTGCATACATCAATTCCCTAGGCAATGTTTTATTTCTTACTACATAGATATTGCATTCTTTAAAACACCCTGAGCCCATTTTTTTAATAGGAGAATCTGACAAATCAACCAAATAGGAATAGGAAGCATAAAACGATTGTTTTTCCAACACGCTGACAGAGGCCGGCGTCTTGATTTCAGTAACATATGAATTTGAAAAAGCATTTTCTCCAATGATGATTGTTCCTTCAGGCACACAATATATGTCACCGACTCTACCACGTGGAAATGCAACGAGCTTTGTCTTGTCTTTGGTGAATAAGACACCATCAACATCGCAAAAATACTTGTTTTCTTCATCGACTTTGATATCGTGAACATACTGCAGTGACCAACTATCTGTCAACATAGACGGAACAATAGTTTTGACACTTTTTCCAATACGTATTACGGTAGGAGACTTTTTTGAACGTCTGCAGCCGTTTGTTCCAAAACGAGCTTCATATTCTTCGACTTTGTCCCCTTCTTTCATTGCCAGAAAGCTTTTGCTTCTATAAGTTTCTTTCATATGTATTTTCCTCCTTTAATGTGCACATGAATTCTTGCTCGACTTTATGTATATCTTACCAAAGAGCTGTTGGAATGGAAATACCTAAGAAGGTGTCTTCCATTCCAATTACTCTTTATTATGCTTTCCAGATTGCACCTTAGAATTCATGTCTAAGGACAATCTAAAGCGTCTTATTCGCATCGTAGAACATCTCACCTTAAATCTTCCGAAGAAGTTTTACATGATAGGGCTCAATCCACCCCTTAACTTTGTCAACTATGACTAGATGATATTGATGCCTACCATTTATCGATTCACATCTTTCTAAGCATAGCGTTCAATCTATCTTCCAAGGTTGAACAGTCGATGGGATAAAGGGTAATCATTTTAGGGTAATATGAGATGACAAGCACATCAATCGTGTTACCTAAGGTGTAATTGGTTGTAACGTTAGTTGAGTAAGAATGCAATAATAGTTTTACAGCGCCGTTTTTACCCCTAAGATCACATAAAGGGCTTAATAACAAGGTACAATCCCCTTCAAAGAATTGTCGGAAGCCACAGTCGATTTCATCATTGTTGAATAAATCAGAAATCACAACATCAGGATTTTTAGCCGATTGAATTAATTTATCCACATAGGTGGAAAAAGAGGATTCTTTTTCAAAATCGTAATATATGTTTTCGACTTCCGATTTTCTTCCATTGATGCCTGCTAAACAATGTTTATTGAAGTGTTCGTGAAATGTAGGATAGCGGTAAAACGTTTCACTTAGCCCTTCATTATCAATAATCGATTGAAAAATATCGCGTATCTCATCTGCAAACTCTTCTTGTTCTTTAGTAGGTTTTTCAATCTCCGTAGCATTTTCATCAACGAATTCTTTCATTATTGCATTATCTAATGACATAGCTAATTACCCCCTTTGACTTTGTTTTTATTTCCATGTGACCACAAAGTCTTGTCAATGATTCATCTTGTTCTTCTCTTTATATCTACTGATAACGAATAGCATCTCTTATATGTTTAGGCTCTTCCTTGATCGATCGTGGCTTTATTATAGGGGTAGTTTTTATCATTCGAAAAAGTAATTCAAAAATGTACTCATAAAAGTACAACATTATTTCCTGTTCTTTCATCACCAAGAGATTTTCAATTGCTAAGCAACCAATTCTCTCCTTATTGGTAAAACAATCTATTAAGTATACTTTCTTGTATACTTCATTGATATTTTTACCAATTCAAGATACAATACTCTCAATTAGGTATTCAACATGAAATATTTAAAAGAGTTATCTCGGCTATATACATTCACAATCAATGATGCCAGTAAAATCATCGGCAATATCCCTGCAACAAAGAAATACATCAAGTCTATGGTCACATCTGGATATATTCATAAGATCAGAAAGAATCTATATACCTGCATAGATCTTTCATCAAATGATGATTATGCTGATCGATATCAAATTGCATCCACCATCAACAAGAACTCCTATGTTGCCTATCACAGTGCCTTTGAGTTCTACGGCTTTTACAACCAAGTCTATAACAGAATGCAGGTAGCAACAGACAAGAAGTTCACTCCTTTTGATTATGACGGCTATTCTTATGACTGTTATCTGAATGACATCGACATTCAGATAGAGACAATCAAACATTCAAGAGTAACGACAATTGAACGTACCATCATCGATTCAATCAATCTGCTCGGCAAAGTCATTGATACGGAAGAACTTGTCAAATGCCTTGATCTTATCTCCTTTGTAGATGAGAGCAGATTGATTGAAATGCTAAAAGCATACGATAAAGAGGTACTCTATCGAAAAGTCGGCTATGTTCTTTCTTTCTACAAAGAGGATTTTAAACTTAGTGATTCTTTCTTTGATTTATGTTTGAAGAAAGGAGTTATCTCCAATAACGGCTCTCTTGTGAATCATGACAAGAGTTCTCT
>CAKUXT010000106.1 GCA_934700375.1 uncultured Bacilli bacterium
CGTCAGGGTTTGCAGTGAGTGCGATGGCGATGACGATTCTCTGTCTCATACCGCCGGAGAATTCAAACGGATACTGTCTGAAGCGCTGTTCAGGCTGAGGAATGCCGACTTCCTTCATGACCTCTAAGGCTCTTTCTTTTGCCATAGCTTTTGTAATCTTGGTCTTTGAGATGAAATCATCTTCTATTTCCTTTTTCTTCTTTGCAAAATCCTGCTTTGCAAAATCAAGATTGGACGTCAATGACATCTCTTTTTTCAGATTTTCGAGCTTACTCTTTTTCTCGTTTTTCAGCTCTTTATAGTAGAGGTCGACTTCTTTCTTTGCCTCTTTCTTCTTTTTGTTGAGCGCTGCTTTCAAAGAAGGATATTGAGCTTTGAACTCTGCATCGATCTGCTTTCTCTTCTCTTTTCCTTCTTTTTTCAGTTTCTGGTATTCTTCTTTTTCTTTCTTCTTTTCTTCAGCAATCAGTCTCTTCTTCTCTTCCTTGCTCTTTCCTTTATTGACATAGAGCAGGTCTTCTAATTTCTTTTTGCTGTCAGAGAGGAAGAACTCTTCATTTGCATAAGTCTTTTCTTTTTCGCTTCTTCTTTTGGATTCGATATTCTTGACTGCGATCAGTTCTTTCTGAATCTTGGATTCATAGAGCTTGTCGAGCATGTTTTTATTGATCAGCATGCTCTCTGTGATCTGTTTTCCGATTCTCATGATCGGATTGAGAGAGGAGAGAGGATCCTGGAAGATCATACCGATCTTCTTTCCTCTGATGTTGTGAAATTCTTCTTCGGAGACTTTGGTCAGGTCTTCTCCTTCAAAATAGATGCTTCCATCCTCAATCATCGCAGAAGGAGAAAGGATGCCCATGATGGTTTTGGATGTGACGGATTTTCCGCTTCCGGATTCGCCGACGATGCAAAGCGTTTCGCCTTGGTATAAATCGAAGGAGACACCGCGGACAGCATGAACGATTCCGTGATCGGTCTTGAAAGAGACACGGAGGTTATTGACCGATAATACTTTGTTCTTTTCTTTCATATCAATCACTTCCTTTCAATGAGGGGTTCAAAGCGTCGCGAAGACCATTGCCGAAGAGGTTGAAACAGATCATCATCAAGGCTAATACAACAGATGGGAAGATGAGAAGATAGGCGTAGCTGTTGATGTACTTCTGATTGTCTGAGAGGATGACACCTAAAGAGGAGAGTCCTTTTAAGCCGATACCCAAGTAGGAGATGCTGGCCTCGGAGAAGATGACAGAAGGAATCATCAAGACAGAGGATGTCACAATCGTTCCTAATGAGTTAGGAAGGATGTGAGTGAAGATGAGCCTTGTATCTTTTGCGCCTAAGCTTCTTGAGGCCAGGACGTATTCTCGTCTCTTGAATCGATAGAATTGTGTTCTTGTGATTGAGGAGGTGGATATCCAGCCTGTCAGGCACATGGCAAGGACAAAGACACCGAAGTTCTGTCCTAAATGGAGAACACAAAGCGTGACGATGACAATCCATGGAATGTAGCCTAAGATATCGACAATACGCTCCATGACAAGATCGATTGTTCCACCGAAGTAGCCTTCGATTGCACCATAGATCATACCGAAGATAAAGGTGATGAAGGAGATAAGAACACCGATTGCCAAGGAATTTCTGGTGCCTTCAGCAACGTATTTCAACATATCTTTTCCTTGTGCGTTTGTTCCTAAAATATGGACTGGCATCTTGGTATAGCCTAAATACTTGTAATAGGTGATGACACAATCCAATGTGGTAACGGAGATAAGACCTTCGGATTTGTTCTGCTTGACGACTGATTTGACTGGGCATTTATCTTCGTTGAGAACTTTGAAAGAGGAAGGTCCGACATTGAAGTCATAGCTCATATATCCTTTGGAGATATAGTCTTTGATCTGTGTTTCTCCGATGACCATGTTTTTGTCGCCATAAGTTGCGTTATAAGTGTCGTAGGAGAAAGAACAGTATTTGATGATGGCGTTATACAAAGAGACATCGCTTCCGTTTAAGAGGAAATCTTTGTTGTATAAAGCCTGAGCTGCATCGGAGAATTCATAAAGAGCAGTATCGTTTTCTTTGATGCTCATCGATTTCAGAAAGACTGCTTTTCCGGTATTGTCGATCTTATCGACAGAGAAGGAGAGGGAGAAAGTATCTGTCAGGATATCTTTCACCTTGTCTGATAAAGACAGAGTCACTTCACCGTACTGATAAGAATCATCTAAGACATTGACGGATTTTGTTTCGCCGCCGTCGACATAATTGAGGGTGACATCATAGGATGAATTTTCATAGTTTTCAGGATCAAGACCGGAATCAATCTCATAAGTAAGAGAAAGATGGTCTTTGTCTGTGACAATGAAAGTATCAGTTGTGACAGAGGCTGCATCACTTTCGGAAGTGTTTCCGATCTGGATGTATCCGTTATGTGCAAAAGAGTATACGGAATTGGTATATCCGTCATAGACTTTCATGGTATCCATCAGGATAGAGTTATTGTCAAGCTTTGCGGATTCGGATGGATAACCGGTGGCTTCATCGTAGATGATATCTTTGTACTTCTTTGTTCCATCTAGGAATCCTGTTCCTGCTTTGAAGACTTTCGGAGCCAAGAAGATTTCATCGGCGTGTGTTGTCGATACATCAAAGGGCAAAGCGGGTGGAAGAATCAAAGCCATCAGAATCATAAAACCGAGAATGACGGTTGCTGCGATACTGGATTTGTTCTTGCAGAAACGGATAAGGGCATCTTTTGCAAAGGTGACTGGTTTCTCTTTGAACTTGACATCGGTAAGCTTTTCGTCTTTCTGTGCGAATTCGAATTCTTTCTGATCTAATGATACAGAGTGAGCTTTCCCGGAGGAATCACGATAATTGAAGTTTTCCATATTACTTTTCCCCCATTCTGATTCTTGGATCCAAGAATCCGTAAGACAAATCTAAGATGATACCGGCAGCTAAGCCGATGCTGGTGAACAAAGCCATATCTGCCATAAGAAGGTTATAGTCTCTGGCAGTGAGAGCTTCATAGAAGAGTTTTCCGATTCCGGGGATGTTATATAGCGTCTCAAGAATCATAGAACCGGAGAGGATACCGACGACTTCCGCTAAGATAGAAGGAAGAATCGGAACCATTGCGTTTCTTAAAGCGTGTCTCATGACAGACTGCTTTTTGGTAAGACCTTTGGTTCTTGCAAGAAGCAGGTAATCAGAAGACAATACGTCACAGAGTTCAGCTCTTGTGAAGCGGCAGTATCCGCAGATACTGGAGAAGGACAAGGAGATGACCGGAATGACAAAGGCTGCTGCTTTTGCTGATAACGGCGAACTGGATTTTGCCCATTCTGTCGGAAGAAGCTTCCACATATAGCCGAATGTCAGAATCAAGAACGTAATGATGACAAAGCTAGGAACAGAGATGAAGATCATGACTAATGTCGAGATGATATGATCTGTCGGCTTGTTCTTTTTCAAAGCGGCCCAGATACCTAAAGCAATACCGATAGGAACAGAGAGAAGGACGGAGATGACATTGACGCTGATGGTAACAGGAAGACCGCTTGCGATGATTCCCATGACAGGCTTGTTGGCTTCGACTGATTTGCTAAGTCCCCAATCCCATGCGGTGAAGATGTTTTTCAGCCAAGAGAAGTACTGGCCTAAGACAGGAGCCTGATAGAAGTAGTATGTGGTATCGGAGATGGTCGCCGTGTAAAGAGGTGTTCCCAGTTTGCTGTTCAATTCACTGGTCTGGATGAGATATCCAAGCGTTGCCTGTTTGGAGTAGTATTGGATCTGTTGGGCAGCAGGGCCGACCGGCTTTTCGAACGGCAAAAGCTGAATTAAGATAAATGTTAACGATAGAATAATGAATAAAGTGACAAGAGCAAGAGTTACACGCTTGATGATATATTTTACCATTTTGTACTCCTTTCTTTAAAATGCTAAACAAATGTCGCCTATTTGAGACAAAAGACTGAACTGAGAATTCTCAGTTCAGTCCAATGTTTGCTTTTTAGATCAGTAGACTAATTCGCCTTTGACGATATCGGCATCGCCTAAGACCAATGCTTCATAGATGGCATCATAGGAATAGGCGTTTCCGTCATAGACGATATCACCGGTGACCCAGTTGGTGTGAGCACCCCAGGAGAGCGTGAAGGTGGAACGGGAGTTGGAGCAGAGGGTGTTCATGAAGTTGATCGGATCAAGTGTAGAGCCGGAGATGGAGGCAAAGGCAAAGTCGAATTTACCGACCAAAGTCATGTTGTAGTAGATATCAGACCATTCAGCCGGTGCATAGTTATCGATTTCAAGCTTGACGCCTTTGTCGAGTCCGACTGCATTGAAGGCATCCTCAATGTATTTCTTGACTGCAGAACCTTCTTCCTGAAGCTGAGACGCTGCCTGATAAGCGACCTGAACAGAGATGACTGTCGGATTCTCTTTGGTTCCGGCTTTGTAATGGCCGTCTGCCAGTTCCTTATCGATGGCACGGGCGAAGAGCTGCTGTGCAGCCTCTAAGTTATAACCGTGTGTATCAGGATAGTAGTTGGCGACTGCTTTCTTATGCGCCTCTGTTGAATTATAGGGGACGTGATTGATCGGATCGATTTCATATAAGTCGGAGAAGAAGGAATCACCGACATCGGCAGAGACGAGGTTGGCTAATTCGACACGATTGATGGAGGTATAGACACCATTGATGAAGTCATCATTGCTCATGATGGGCTTGCACTGATAATAATCGGCTTCGTTTTCAGTCTGATAGTCAGCCATTACTTCGCCGCCCTTCTTGAAGATGTTCTCCCATTCGGCCTGGTTCAGAGCGTTGGCCTGAAGTTTCCAGACAGAATCGCCTTCGACGAAGAACTTATAAGGCTTATCGCCTGCTTCATCGGCTGCGACTGCGGCAGGGATGCCAGAGACGTCAGTCTTTCCGGCTTTGAAGTTCTTATAGTTGGCAGTCGGATCCTGCTTCATAGCAGAGTTGACATTGACAACGATTCCAGGAATCTGATAGATTTCATAACCGGTTTCTGCTTTTTCGGAAACGGTATCGACCCAATCTGGATTCTTGAGGAAGACGAGCTGGTTGTCAGTTCCGGTACCGACATCGTATTTGCTGATGGTATAGGCACCAAGAGACAAAGTGGTATCGGCAGGTGTCAGGTTGATGCCTTTGGCGGGATCAACGACCGTCTTAGCATAACGTGCGTTATCAAAACCTTCTCCATCGATCTTGCCATCGGCCTTCAAGGTTGTGACAAGGGTGTAGAACTCTTCGTTGATCGGTGTCAATAACTTATCGGATAAGTGATACATGGCACCGAACTGGTCTGTGGCATGAGTGAAATCGACTTCGATGGTTTCATCGTCCAATTTCTTGTATCCGACTTTCTTCCAGGCCTCTTTTGCGGCATCGGAAGTAAGACCGGCTTCCTGTGTTGCACCTAAATATTCCTGGGCGCCTTCGATTTCGGAAGTGTCATCGGCATACTGGAACCAATAGTAGTTTCCATAACTATAGGTCATCAATACTTTCAAAGCGAAGATGTAGTCATCGACTGTGACTTCCTTGTCGTTGAAGGAAGAGATTTCCTTATTGTCGATTGTCTTTGTAGAAAGCGTCTTGAACTTCAATCCGCTGTTCTTTCCTGTCTTGACTCTGAATTTCCATTTCTTGGAAGAATGAGTTGTTGCATAATCTGCATCAAGTGGAACAGGAGCATCATCTAAGCTGAGCTGACCATACCATTCGTATTCTTCTATATAGGTCTTGTTGGCATCAAGCTTTTTGACAAGTCTGGTATTGAACAATGCAGAAGTGATGTAATCGACTAAAGCGGAAGTTCCGGTATCGGATGCATCGATAGAGGAAAGGGTTCCCTGAACAGATGCGTTGGCTGTGTGGTAAAAACCTCTATAAGCTTCGACAGGTTCCTGTTCAGCTGTCATCGCTGTCTTGATCTTGCCTTCTCTTAATGCGCCGAAGCCGTAGTTTTTGACGTTCTTGGAGACAGGAAGCTGGATTCTTTCGCTGATGAGCGTATATCCGCCTGATCCATAAAGAGGAATGCCGGTGAGATGGTTCTTCTGAGCATAACCTTCCATCTGACCTAAGAGATCTGTCTTTTCTGCTGCGGAGAGACCTGTGAGATTCAACTTTCCGGTGTAAGTGGAACCAGAATAGACAGGCTTTTCATCTGTCGGTTCGACAGGTGTGATTTCTGTCTTCTTTTCTTCAGTTGTTGCAGGTCCGGTTACTGTTGAATCCGAACCACCTCTGCAACCGGCGAGCATAAGAATAGAAAGAAGAGAAACAAGCATTGTTTTTGATTTTTTCATAAATAAATACCTCCTAAACAGTGCTGTCTTTCCGCCGGTGATCACTTCGACGAAAAGAGTGTAAACAATTTATAGGAGGTGTTTTTCGATGTCAACTAAATGCTCTTCTTGAAAAGAACGTAGAAAATGATGGCCAAAACGAGAAAAACAAGACCGAAAATGAGGTAAGGAAGATAGATAGGACCTTCGAATTCTCTCTTCTCATTCTTATATTCTTTATAGGCGATGAGGTCATCAAACGGCTTCTCTGGATTCTTCTTTAAATACTGAGCTGTGGTAAGGGATGCATAGGAGATAAAATCCCATCCGCCGAGGTGATTTACAAAGGAGAAAAAGCCAAGGACAAGAAGGATGGCACTAGGGATGAAAAAGCCCGTAGAAATCGTGCTGTAAGTCCTTTCATGCGTAAAGAACCAGCATAAGAAAAATATGGTTCCGAAGAGTAGGGACACGACTGATTTGAATATGGCGAGGAACAATTTGTCCTGCAGTAGTTTTTTTATCTTTTTCATGTACTTATTTTAAAAAATGTATGGAATAATTTCAATAATCAATGGTTGTGAATGCTTGCTTTATTTTGTCTGGAGAAGCCAAACATATCCATATATTGATTTTACGAAAATGAAATCACTTATTTCACAATCGTTAAACCGCTTACATTTTCAACTGACAAAATCATTGCATAAATGATCGATTTTCTTTCTTTTAAGCTTGCTTCAAGAAAAAAGCCGGTTGCGCTGCTTTATTCTAGATAGTTCTTCTGCATCTCTTAGATC